>JAYTWE010000098.1:0-2845 GCA_043744055.1 Magnetospirillum sp. | reverse complement strand
TGGAGGCGGCATCCGCATCCAGATATTTGGCCAGACCGACGAATTCCATCAACTCGGAACACGACTTGCGACAGTCACGATCCCCCCGCACCACACTGGGCAATCTCAGGAAAGAGGCCAGGAAGTTCCGGTTGAGATGCAGATGACTTCCGACCATCACATTCTCGATGGCCTTCATGTTGAAGAAGATCTGGAGATTCTGGAACGTGCGGCTCATGCCCATGGCCGCCAGTTCGTAGGGCTTCATGCCCGACACCAGACGGTCTTGGAACAGCACCCGGCCGGAACTGGGCGTATAGACCCCGGTAATCAGGTTGAACAAAGTGGTCTTGCCCGCTCCGTTCGGCCCGATAATGGAGTGGATATGCCCTGGCTCCACCGAGAAGGTCAGGTCTTCGACAGCATGAATGCCTCCGAATTCCTTGGAAAGATTTTCGACTTTGAGAAGGCTCATCGTCCCGCCCCCCGACGCTTGATGGAGGCGACAATACTGGGCAGCAATCCCTTGGGCATGAAGATCATGGTTCCCATCATGATGGCGCCCAAGATCATAGCCTCGTACTGCTCGACCGCCGCCAGGACCTGAGGCAGCAGAGTCAGGATCACCGCTCCGATCAAGGCTCCGAACACTGAAGCCATGCCGCCGAGGACCACCATGGTCACAAATTCCACCGAGTGGAAGAAACTACCGATATCCGGGGTGATAAATCCGTTCTTATGGGCGAACAGGCTGCCCACCACCGAAGCGAAAACCGCCGAGACCACGAAAACCAGAACCTTGTAGCTGGACGTATCGACGCCGACCACCTCGGCTCCGACCTCAGAGCCGTGAACGGCGCGGAGCGCACGACCCACCGGAGAGTCGATCAGATTCAGGGCCAGCCACACCGTCAACACCAACAAGAAGCCAGTCACCCAATACCACATGCGATCGCCCATGATGGTAAAGCCCAGCAGACTGAAATTATCCACCGACATACCGTCGGGACCGCCGGTGATCTTGGATTCCGTCTTCAAGACGATATGGATGATGATGCCGATCCCCAAAGTCGCCATGGCCAGATAATGGCCTTTCAACTTCAAGATCGGACGCCCGACCACGTATGCCAGCAAGCCCACAACCGCCGCCGACACAGCCATGGCGACGATGGGCGGCACGCCGTAATTGGTGGTCATCAGGGCCGAACCATAGGCTCCCAGGGCGAAGAAACCAGCATGACCCAGGCTGATCTGACCGGCATAACCGATCAGGAGATTCAGGCCGACGCAGACGATGGCGTTAAACATGGCGTTCACGCCGACATCATAGAAATAGGAATTGGAGAAGCCGATGGGTGCCGAGGCGATCACAATCGCCAGCAGTGCCAAGCCCCCCGTTCGTGCGGTTTTGAAATTCATTGCTTTACACCCGATCCGTGCCGCGTTTGCCGAAAAGGCCGTTGGGCATGAAAAACAGCACGAAGAGAATAATGATGAAGGCGATGGCGTCCTTGTAAGCCGATGACAGGTAACCCGAAGCCAAAGCCTCGGCGATACCGACGATCAGACCGCCGACAATGGCGCCGCCGCCATTGCCCAAGCCACCCAGCACCGCTGCGCTAAAGCCCTTCAGGCCGAGCATGATGCCTGCTTCGTAATTGGTGAAGGTGATGGGAGTGACCACGATACCGCCCACCGCCCCCAGCAAGGCCGACAAGGCGAAGCTGGCCAGCAGAACCTTTTTCACGCCGATCCCCACCAACTGGGCCGCCAGACGATTATGCGAAGTGGCCAGCATGGCCTTGCCGAAGATGGTGCGGTTAAAGAACCACCACAGCGCCACGATCGCCACCCCCGCCACACCGAACACCCAAAGGCTTTGCGGCATCAAGGTCGCCCCCATGACCGCGATGGGATTCTCACCGGAGAAGGCAGGCAGGGAATGAAATTCCTTGTCCCAGATAAGCTGGGCCGCGCCGCGCATGAAGATGGATGCGCCAATGGTGATGATGATGATGGTCACCACATCGGCGTTGCGCGCCGGTTCAATGGCGAACTTCTCCAGCGCCACACCCACCGCCATGGAAATCAGCATGGCCATGGTAATGGCCAAAGGCATGGGAACCCCGGCGGCGACCAAGGTGGCCGAGGCCATGCCGCCGATCATGATGAACTCGCCCTGGGCGAAATTAATCACATGGCTGGCGTTGTAGATGATTGCGAAACCCAACCCGGCCAGCGCGTAGATGGCGCCGGAGGTCAGCCCGGAAAACAGATATTGCAGGAATGCGGCAAACATAATTCCCCCGGCCCCCCACTAGAATCCTAGGTTGGATGAATTGGCGACCCCGGTCACCCCAGGGCCGCCGCGATTACCGTTGAATCAGTCGCTCAGAACCCACTCGCCCTTACGGATTTCCACCATGTGGAAGGCCGACAGGGACAAGCCCATATGGTCTGTGGCCGACATGGACACCAGTCCACCGGTCCCCACATAGCCCGAGGTCTTCTCGATCTCGTCGCGGACCTTGGCCTTATCGGTGGAACCGGCACGAGCGATGGCGACCAAAGCGATCTGAAGGCCGTCATAGGCGTGACCGGCGAAGGTCGAGACATCCGACTTGAAGGCGGCTTCGTATTCCTTCTTGAAGGCGGTCACCACCGGCTTTTGAGGATCGGTAGCGGCCAACTGCTCGGGAACCACCAGACCGGAAGCGGGAAGACGGACCCCCTCGGTAGCGTCGCCAGCCAGCTTGATATAGTCCTTCGACGCAACGCCGTGGGACTGGTACAGCGGGACGCTGATGCCCAGCTGCTTGAAGTTCTTGGTCACAATGGCCGGCCCCTGGCCGAAGCCGAAATTGAA
>JAYTWE010000097.1:0-6222 GCA_043744055.1 Magnetospirillum sp. | reverse complement strand
GCAGGCCCTCGGAATAGCGGCGGCCCTCCATCATGCGGCCGGTGAATTCGTCGATGATGATGACTTTGTCGTCCTTGACGAGATAGTCCACATCGCGGCTGAACAATTTGTGGGCGCGCAGGGCCTGATTGACGTGATGAACCAGGCTGACATTGCCCACGTCGTAGAGGGCGCCCTTCATCAGATCGGCGGCTTGCAGCATCTCTTCCACATGCTCGGTGCCGCGATCAGTCAAGGTGACGGCGCGCTGTTTCTCGTCCTTCTCGAAATCCTCGGCCACCAGGGACGGCATGATCCGATCGACCAGACGATAGAGATCGGAATTGTCCTCGGTGGGGCCGGAGATGATGAGCGGGGTGCGCGCCTCGTCCACCAAAATGGAATCGACTTCGTCCACGATGGCGTAGTTGAAGGCCCGGTGGCACATTTCTTCCAGCCGGAACTTCATGTTGTCGCGCAGATAGTCGAAGCCCAATTCGTTGTTGGTGCCATAGGTGACGTCGCAGCCATAGGCCGCCTGACGTTCCGCATCGTCGATACCGTGGACGATGACCCCGACGGTCAGACCCAGGAAACGATAGACTTGACCCATCCAATCGGAATCGCGCTTGGCCAGATAGTCATTGACGGTGACCACATGGACGCCCTTGCCCGACAGCGCGTTGAGGTAGACGGCCAGGGTGGCGACCAAAGTCTTGCCTTCACCGGTGCGCATTTCCGAGATGCGGCCCTGGTGCAAGATGATGCCGCCCAGCAGCTGCACATCGAAATGGCGCTGGCCGAGGGTGCGTTTACCGGCTTCGCGCACGGTGGCGAAGGCCTCGACCAGCAGGTCGTCCAGGCTGGTGCCGTTGGCGATCTGCTGTTTGAAGGTCTCCGTCCTGGCCCGCAACTCGTCATCGGAGAGTTTCTCCAGGGACGGCTCCAAGGCATTGATGGCGTCGACATGCTTCTTCAGCGGCTTGAGAATACGATCATTCGCGGTTCCGAAGATCCGCCGGGCAATGGCGCCGAACATAAGCTTCCTCGACGTGAGTGGCCGAGGCCCCCCGACGGGGCCTTTTGCGACCGGCAAGAGATAGAGGCCGGGGGGCCTCCTGTCAATGTCGGGAGCCGATTCAAAGGGGATAGGGCGCGTTCTTTACGCAACGCGCTTCAGGGCTTCCGACATTTCTTGAAGGATGTCGATCACTTGGTGAGAGGCATTGTTGAGCAGATCGACCTCGGCCAGGGCTCCGGCACTGTCGCCTTGAATGTGTAAATCGACCGCCCGCTTGCCGTGGGCATGGACCCTTTGATGCGGGTCCAGCAAGCGGCCATAGGCGGACAGGCTGGTCAGGCGGTCATCGTTCAGGCTGTCATACCATTTGCCCAGACGGCAGCTGTGATGGTCCGATAACTGGCCGGATGTCAGCTGGTTCTGTCCCATGATCCGATCGGTGATGGAGCGTTTGAAGCGAATATGGTCGTTTTTGGCCACTTGCAGCAGCGTCTCGGGAGTCCCGATTTTAGCGAATTCCTCGGCGCGCTTATCCAAAACCTCGGCTGATATACTCATGGAGCGAAGCACCAGCCCGATCTCCTCCAGATTGTGCTGGGCCACCGAGGAAATGTCGGCGGTGGACGCGGCGACCTCGCTCGCCGCCATGCTCTGTTGGCCGAGAATGTTGGCGATATCCTTCATGCGCAAGGTAACGCCGTCGATCCGCCCGGCAATGGCATCCAACCCGCCAGTGACTTCGCCCACGGCACTCATGCCGTCCTCGGCCGCACTGCGCGACCGTGTCATGGCTTGCATGGCCTCGTTCATTTCCGAACTCAATCCTTCGATCCGTTCGCGGATATCCACGGTGGCCTTGGCGGTCTGGTTGGCCAGAGTCTTGACCTCGTTGGCGACCACGGCGAAACCCTTCCCGGCTTCCCCAGCCCGAGCCGCCTCAATAGTAGCGTTGAGGGCGAGAAGATTGGTCTGGCCCGCAATGGCCTCGATCTGGTCGATGATAATGGCGATATGACCCGAGGCAGCCCCCAGGGATTCGATTTTATTTCCTACCGCAGCGACGGAATCCAGCAAGGTATCCATGGCGCGGCGGGCAGCTGCGGTGGCATTGACCCCGGTCTTGGCGGCGCTCTCGGCGTCGGAGGCTTCCTGGGCGGCGATATGGGAGGATTCCGAGATGGTCTGGACCGAGGCCACCAGTTCTTCGATGGCGCTGGCGATGGATTGGCTTTGCTCCGACGCTCTGCGGATGGAGCCCATCATCTTGGCCAAGATGACGCCGGCCTCGTTGCTTTGAATGGCGGCTTCGACAATACCCTCAAGCTGCAGCTGCATGCCGTCGCGCAAATCCTTCTGCCCGGCTTCCAGTTTGATCATGCTGTGCTGTTGGGCCTCTTCCAGGGCGACGGTGCGGCGGACTTCTTGCTGAACCACCAAGACGGCGCGGGCCATATGTCCAATCTCGTCACCGCGCTCCTGGCCGTGGATATCCACGGCGAAGTCACGCTTGGCGATGCGATCCATGGCGATGCTCATGGCCAGGATCGGGCGGGTGATGCTGCGACTCAGCCAGATGGCGATGGCGATGGCGACCAGTGCCGCCGCCGCCAGCAGGGTCATCATGGTCCGCTGGACCTCGGCTAATTGAGCGGCGTAGAGGCTGGCATCCATGGCGATCTCCGCCACACCCAGGGGCTTGCCGCTATAATCCTTTACCGCGCGACCCAAAACGGCGATGCGAGTTCCGCCATCGGTTATCACGGCTTTTAATGTGTCGCGGCCCTCCATGGCCTCGGCGATCTCTTGAGCGGTCAGGGCCGGGGACGGGCTGGTTGCCGCGAATTGCTTGAAGCCGTCCTTGCCTTTTACATGCAGGGCGACATCGACGCTGAACGACTTTTTGAAGTCGGCGAAAAAGGGCTGGCCAAAGCTGAGGCCGAATTCAACCGATCCCACATGACGGCCCTCGTCGAACAGGGGCATCAATCCGCGAACGCCCAGGCCGGCGACCCCGTATTCCAGACCTTGAGTGGATTTCTGAGTCGCGTTGGTCTGGACCACGGTCTGGCGGATGGCCGAGAGGTCATCTCCGAACTTGGCCGGGGCGTGAACCCGTAGGAAAGAGGTGGCGGGAGGCAAGTGGAACTGGAACTGCTCGATCCCGAACTCCTTCGCCATGGCCTTGAAGGATGGAACCATCTGCGCCGCCAGGGCATCACGCTGGCCGGTGGCGACCAGGTGTGGAATGCCGGGGAGATTGGCCACCAACGCCGCCAAAGCCCGAGCCTCGGACGCCGAGCCATCGATGGCGTCCACCAGCTGGTGGAATCGTCCCATCAGTTCCCGTTGTTCCGCCTGTTCGATCAGGGCAATGGCGTGGCGATTGGTGAACCAACCCATCAGTGCGGCGGTTCCTACCGACATGGCAATCAGGGCGATTGCGAAGCGAGCGGCGATTCCCATGGATCTGCTGTCTCCCGAGGGACCGCCTTGTCTGGAGCGGAAGCCCTGTGTCTATTCGCTGTATTGCCGCATAGCGGCACTTACCAGAGAAGCATACATTGGGCAGGGAGCATTCAATATAAGAAATATAAAATCCATGACTATAGTAATAAGCTGAGGATGCTTGGGGAGTGTCGCGGCCTGAGGTATAAGGGGCAGCGCACCGTGGCCCCTTGGCGGAACTGGTAGACGCAAGCGACTTAAAATCGCTCGCCTTCGGGCGTGCCGGTTCGATTCCGGCAGGGGCCACCATCGCTTGGGATGATGTGCGCAACCATTGCCGTATCGCGATTATAGCGCGATCGCATGGCGGACAAAAAGGGCTTCAGTCGGGGGGCTTGGCTGCGTGGATGGAACTCTATCAGGGTGCGCGGTCAATTCGCTGGCGTCCGACAAACCATGTCGAGGTAATTCGGCGGGTCGAGAGCATCCCCGTTGTCCTTGGCCTTGCGGGCCCACTCGCAGGCATGGGCCGCATCTTTCTTAGATATGTACGCGTAGGAAATTTGGAGACTGGCGTTTCGTGCTTTGGGGGAAATAGCCAGAGCGCCTTGTCCTTGGGAAATAGCTTCGTCGTGCCGTCCCAGCATATTGAGGAGCCGGGCATAATCGACGAGCGCGGTTGATCCGACGCCGGGCTTGGAAGCGGCGATTTTAAAGTATTTTTCCGCCTCCTGCGGTGGCCCGCCTCGCTGGGCCGTGACGACGGCAAATCCGTGGAAGGCATCCCCGTTTTCGGGATTCAAAAGCCAGGCTTGATTAAACCGGGTCATCGCCGAAGCGACGTCTCCCTTAAAAAAATACTTCCACCCAAGTTCAACCGACATTCGGGAGCCTTATTCCTTCGTGTACCCCATTTCAGCGGTCTTGGCGACAAAGGCGTCATCGGCTGCCTTCATGGCCTCTGTTTTTTCAACGCCGCCATACATGGGTAGCTGATTGACTGGCAGGGGCTGAGCCTCGCTCCTATAAGCCGTGAAAAGACAGATTAATGCAGCCAATACCACTAGCTTTTGCATAGCGCCCTCTTGCAACGGAATGCTTTGCGAAAGATACAGCTGTTCGGACGGGTGGGGAAGCATGGCTGTAACTGACCACACATACGAGCTTACATGATGTAAGTTCGCGCCTGCGCTGGTGCAAAAAAGCACGCCGCAGCAATGACTGTGCAAACACAGAAACGTACACAGTTTGATCGTTGCGCTTTGTTGTCTTGTAATAACAATGCACTACACAAACACAATTAACTTAAAATCGCCCGGATTCGGCCTTGCGGGTTCAAGTCCCGCCGTCCCCACCATTACACAGTCCCGCAAACTGTGTGCGTTTTCCCTCAAAATATAGGCTACCAGCATCTGCGCAGCCCTTCCGTGCTCGTGCAATGCTCGTCGAGGCGGCCCCAGCTACCAGGGTATTGCGCAAAGTGTCAGCCGCATGTGCGAGGTAACGAGAGGCGATTACCGAGGCGGAGAGTTGTGGTGCACAACGCTCGGCATCCCAGCCAAAGAGGCGCAGGCGGACAACAGCAAGTGCAATGCGAGGCATGAGCCAATGAAATAGCGACCTTGGCGATTGCCCCAGATGCTCACCTTGGCCAGGATAGCCGCCCCGCCCCCATTGACCGACAATGGGGCATGGCGCCGTAATTCTGCAAATCAGCTGCGTAACCCAGGCGCTTCTTGCCCGGTGCGCACCACGTATTCCGTATAGCCACCGCTATACTGGTGGATGCCCTCGGGGGTCAGTTCCAACACCCGGTTGGAAAGCGTCGCCAGGAAATGCCGGTCATGCGAGACGAACAGCATGGTGCCCTCATAGGCGGCCAGCGCCTTGATCAGCATTTCCTTGGTGTCGAGATCCAGATGGTTGGTGGGCTCGTCGAGCACCAGGAAATTGGGCGGATTGAACAGCATGAGCGCCATCACCAGGCGGGCTTTTTCTCCACCGGACAGGACGCGGCATTTCTTTTCCACATCATCGCCAGAGAAGCCAAAGCAGCCCGCAAGCGCCCGGAGCGATCCTTGGTTCGCCTGGGGGAAAGCGTCTTCCAGGGATTCAAACACCGTCCGCTCGCCATCAAGCAGTTCCATGGCGTGCTGGGAGAAATAGCCCATCTTGACGCTGGCCCCCACCGCGACACTCCCCGTATCCGGTCCGGTCGTGCCCGCGACCAGCTTTAGAAGCGTGGACTTACCGGCGCCGTTGACCCCCATGACGCACCAGCGCTCCTTACGGCGGATGGTGAGGTCCAGCCCCTGATAGATGGCCCGGCTGCCATAGCCCTTATGCACATTCTTCAGCACCGCCACATCGTCGCCCGAGCGCGGCGCCGGCGGGAAGTCGAATGACACCACCTGACGGCGCTTGGGGGGCTCGAAGCGCTCGATCTTATCGAGCTTCTTCACCCGACTTTGAACCTGGGCGGCGTGGGAGGCCCGAGCCTTGAAGCGCTCGATGAACTTGATCTCCTTGGCCAGCATGGCTTGCTGCCGCTCGAACTGCGCTTGCTGCTGCTTCTCGTTCAAGGCCCGCTGCCGCTCGTAGAATGCGTAATCGCCGGAATAGGTGGTCAGCGACCCGCCGTCGATCTCGACAATCTTGCCGACGATCCGGTTCAGGAATTCCCGGTCATGGGAGGTCATCAGAAGAGCGCCTTCATAGCCCTTGAGGAATTCCTCCAGCCAGATCAGGCTTTCAATGTCGAGATGGTTGCTGGGCTC
>JAYTWE010000096.1:0-4844 GCA_043744055.1 Magnetospirillum sp. | reverse complement strand
ACAGGCTGGGGATCATGGACCCCGATGGGATATTGAACGGCTCGTAGGCAATGGTTCGAACACCACCGGCGATAAGCATGGCGTAGACGATCGTCTTGACCGTCTCCATCATCCCACCAGACTTTTCTTTTGACATGAATTAAACCGTCCAACTTATTGGTTTAAAATAATTTTGCGCCAAAGCTTCCGACCAAGGCTCGGGCAGATCAAGCCAGCCCCGGACGCGCCTGTCAATACCGACGAAATCAAGCCGGGATGGCCGAGATAATCACAACCGCCTCAGCCATGGGGTATTCATCGGTCATGGTCAGATCCAGACGGGCTTTCATTCCAGCTGGCACCAACTGGTTCAGGCGTTCCAAAGCACCGCCGGTAAGTTCCAAGGTCGGACGGCCATCTGAATCATTGACCACCCCGATATCGCGCCAGAACACCCCCCGGCGAAAGCCAGTCCCCAGGGCCTTTGCGGCGGCCTCCTTGGCGGCATATCGCTTGGCAAAGGTGGCGGCGCGAAGACCTTCCGTCCGCCGCTCCGCCTTGGCGCGTTCGACCGGAGTAAACACACGCTCGATAAAACGTTCGCCGAAACGCTTCAAGGTTTTTTCGATCCGCCGGATATCAATAAGATCGTTGCCAAGTCCGAGGATCATTGGGGCCGAGCCTCATCCATCAACTGACGCATCCGCCGAATAGAGGCATCCAAGCCGATGAAGATGGCTTCACCCACTAAAAAATGACCGATATTCAGTTCCGCAATGCCGGAAATGGCAGCCACCGGCTTGACGGTATCATAGGACAAACCGTGACCGGCATGGCATTCAAGGCCGATGGACTCAGCATGGGCGGCGGCGGCAATGATCCGCGCCAGCTCGCGGTCACGGCCCGAGCCCTCGGCATCGCAATAAGCCCCGGTATGAAGCTCCACCACCGGCGCTCCCACCGCCTTGGCGGCATCCAACTGTTTGGGATCGGCCTCGATAAACATGGAAACCCGGATTCCCGCCTCCACCAAACGCCCCACCAAAGGCTTCAGGACGGCTTGCTGGCCGAACACATCCAAACCGCCTTCGGTCGTGCGCTCTTCCCTACGCTCGGGAACAATGCAGGCGGCATGGGGCCGGTGACGCAAGGCAATGGCAACCATCTCCTCGGTGGCGGCCATCTCGAAATTCAGCGGCAAGGTGATCTCGTTGGCAAGACGCTCCATATCACGGTCGGAGATATGGCGGCGATCTTCCCGCAGATGGGCGGTAATACCGTCGGCACCAGCCTGTGCTGCCATATGAGCGGCACGGACCGGGTCGGGATGATGCCCACCGCGAGCATTGCGGATTGTCGCGACGTGATCGATGTTCACGCCAAGACGCAGACGCCGAATCATCTTAGAGCACTCCCTGTCGACGAGATAACAAAGCCATTGACGAGACATTGCGGGCAAAGCCCGGCGCGCCTCGTGGCGCGAAAGCCAAGCACGCGGAGGCGTGCGCCCGGCGCTTGAGGGGCAAAAAAGAGTTCAATTACGCCCGCGATCCACGGAATTGATGGCCGGGGTGGCGCGGAGAGCGGCGATGACATTGGTCAGATGCTTCACGTCGCGCACCTCGATATCAATAATCATCTCGAAAAAGTCGGTGGTGCGGTTGGTGATTTTCAGATTGGTGATATTGCCCATATTCTTGGCGATCACCGTGGAAATGGCTCCGAAAGCCCCCGGCTCGTTGGTCACCACCAGATCAATCCGTCCCACATGCCCATCGGTATCGGTCTCGTCCCAGGCCAGATCCAACCAGCGCTCCGGCTGATCGGCGAATTGCTCCAGCTTCTCGCAGTCGATGGTATGAATGGTCACGCCCCGCCCGGTGGATACAATGCCGACGATGCGGTCGCCCGGCAGCGGATGACAACAACCGGCAAAGTGCATGGCCATGCCGGGAATCAGCCCCTTGATGGGAACGGCGTGCCCTTTGTCTTTCTTTTCGCTGGCAGCTTTCGAGCGAGCCTTTAGAGCCACCACATTATCAGAGCGGTTAGCCTGAGACTTCAATTCCGGGAAGACCGAGGACACCACATCACGCGCCGTCAGATTCCCCTCGCCCACCATGGCCAGCAGATCGTCCACACTGGGGGCCTTAAAGATACGCAGAACGCCATCCACCGCCTTTTCGGTGAAGTCATAGCCTTCCTGGCGGAAGCCGCGCACCAGAATGGCGCGGCCCAGTTCGGTATACTGAGACCGCTGTTGGGTGCGGATGAAGCGACGGATACGGGCACGAGCCTTACCGGTGACGACAAAGCGTTCCCAAGTGGGATTGGGCGTCTGCGCCTTTGACGTTATGATATCGACTTGATCGCCGTTCTGAAGCTGGGTCCGCAGCGGCATGATGCGGCCGTTGACCTTGGCTCCGACGCAGGTATCGCCCACCTGGGAGTGAACCGCATAGGCGAAGTCCACCGGGCAGGCCCCGCGCGGCAGCGAGATCAGATCGCCCTTAGGCGTGAAGCAGAACACCTGATCGGAGAACATCTCCAACTTAGTGTGTTCCAGAAACTCTTCGGGGTTGGAGGCGTGCTCCAAGATATCCAGCAATTCGCGCAGCCAACGATACTGACGGCCATCGGTCAGATTACCGCCGTCCTGCTTGTACTTCCAATGCGCCGCGACGCCCAATTCCGCCACTTCGTGCATTTCACCAGTGCGAATCTGGACCTCGATACGATGGCGCTCCGGCCCGAACACTCCGGTATGCAGCGAGCGGTAACCGTTGGGCTTGGGCGTCGAGATGTAGTCCTTGAAGCGGTTGGGCACCATGGGATACTTGGAGTGAATCACCCCCAACGACCGGTAGCAATCCTCGACTCCAACCACGGACACCCGAAACGCCATGATGTCGGACAGCTGCTCGAATCCCACATTCTTGCGCTGCATCTTCTGCCAGATGGAGTAAGGCGTCTTTTCACGCCCCGACACCGTGGCATTGATCCCCGCCTCCCCCAAGATCAGGCGAAGTTCCTCTAAAATCCGGCTGATAAGGTCCCCACCCTGTTCGCGCAGGAAGCTCAACCGCGCCACGATGGAGCCATGCGCATCAGGATGCAGCTCGGCGAAGGCAAGATCCTCCAGCTCCATCTTGATGCCCTGCATGCCGATACGCTCGGCCAGGGGGGCATAAATCTCCATGGTTTCCATGGCGATACGACGGCGCTTATCCGGGTTCTTGATATAGTGAAGGGTCCGCATGTTGTGCATGCGATCGGCCAGCTTCACCAGCAGGACCCGAATATCCTCGCTCATGGCCAGAACCAGCTTGCGCAGATTCTCCGCCTGCTTGGCGTGATCCGATTGCAGCTCGATACGGTTCAGCTTGGTGACGCCATCCACCAGACGGGCAATCTCGCGCCCGAACAGCTTTTCGATATCCTCCAGCGTGGCCGGAGTATCTTCGATCGTGTCATGCAGCAAGGCGGTGATGATAGAGGCGGAATCAAGCCGGTACTTGGTTAAAATACCGGCGACTTCAATGGGATGAGAGAAATACGGATCACCCGAGGCCCGCAATTGCGAGCCATGCATCTTCATGGCGAAGACGTAGGCGCGGTTGATGGCATCCTCGTCCGCGCTGGGATCGTAGGATTTGACGCGCTCGAGAAGTTCGAATTGGCGCATCATGCCGGAATCACCACCCTATCTCGGCGGGAAGAGTATCCCGCCACCTCATGAGTGTGTACGGCAAGGTGCCGGAGGAAAAGAGGAAACCGCCATGATCCATCTTCTTTTTGAAAGATGGATCATGGCGGTTGAATTCAGAGGATCAATCCTCGCCGAGGGCCAGATCGCCAGCAGCCTCGGGATCAAAATCGGCACCATCATCGCTGATGGACATTCCGTCTTCAATCATCTCGTCCTCGATGGCGACAGTCTCGAAGGTCAAATCGCCATCGGGAATGAAGCCCTCCATCTCATCTTCTTCCGGCTCGTCCACTTCAACATGCTTTTGAAGGCTCTGAATCAGAGCACTCTGCAACAAGTCGGTCGAAACCATGTCTTCCGCGATTTCACGCAAAGCCACAACCGGATTCTTATCGTTATCACGTTCAACCGTCAGCTTGCCGCCAGCGGAAATATCGCGGGCACGCTGGCCGGCCACCAGGACCAGCTCGAAGCGGTTCGGAACTCTCAGAACGCAATCTTCAACCGTAACGCGCGCCATGGGTGATCCTTGTCAATCGCTGTCTTGAAAAGAAGACAGCTTATATATGGCCTGGGGAACGAAAAGCAAGTGCCCGCCTCTTGCCCTTGGCGGTTTTGACGCCTAACTTGCCCTTATACCCTCGCCAGATCAGGCGAGACCGTTGATTTTTGAAAGCGAGATTAACCATGCAATTCTATTCCGCAGAACGAATCGGCCTGTTCATTGACGGATCAAATCTTTATTCCGCCGCCCGCGCCCTGGGCTTCGATATCGACTACAAGAAGCTGCTGCAAATGTTTGCCTCCAAGGGCCGCCTGATCCGCGCCTTTTATTATACCGCCCTGATGGAGGATCAGGAGTTCTCCCCCATCCGGCCGCTGGTGGATTGGCTGGACTATAACGGCTTCACCATGGTGACCAAACCCACCAAGGAATTTACCGATGCCGCCGGACGGCGGAAAATCAAAGGCAATATGGATATCGAACTGGCCATCGATGTAATGGAGATGGCCCAGTATCTGGATCACGTGGTGCTGTTTTCCGGTGACGGCGATTTCCGCCGACTGGTGGAAGCCGTCCAACGCAAGGGCGTTCGCGTCACTGTGGTCAGCACCATCCGCTCGCAGCCGCCCATGGTGGCCGATGAATTGCGCC
>JAYTWE010000095.1:0-1776 GCA_043744055.1 Magnetospirillum sp. | reverse complement strand
GGCCGAGACTCGCCCGCTCCACGGCGCCACCGCCAGCAGCACCAGACCACCTACCAGATAGAAGGTCAGGCGTGACCGGCGGCTGATCTTGATGCCGTCCCAGCGCTTGGCCCATTCCTTGAGTTCCATGATGAACGGCATTGCCACGAACCAGCCGATCTCAACCACGAACAGGAACACGCCGACCACCTTGATGAAGAAGTGATAGACCAAAGCGGCGATGCCGAGGAATAGGGTCAGGCGATAGATCCACACTGCCCAACCGAAGGCGATTAGACCCAAACGGGTGCGGGGCGGCAGGTGTTCCGGTACCGGCTCGCCCAGCTTGAACAGCACTTCCCGCAGATGCCAGCGGGCCAGGGCGAAGCTGCGCGGATGCAGATTGGGGACATCCAACGCGTCCATGGCCAGGAAATAGCCGTCAAAGCGCATGAACGGCGACAGATTGATGGCCAGCGACGAAATCCAGGTGGTGGCGGCCAGGGTGAAGGCCATGGCCCGCGCAGTGCCCTCGGGCAGCAGCCCCCAGGCCAGCGTGGCCCAGGCCGCCAGGATCAGTTCGGCGATGATCCCGGCACCGCCCACGAGCAGCTTCTGGCGGCGGTCGGTCAGCTTCCAGGCTTCATTCACGTCGGTGTAAAGCATGGGCATCATCACCAGGAAGGCCACGCCCATAGTCGGTACCCGGCAGCCGAACCATTTGGCGACCAAAGCGTGGCCCAGTTCGTGGATGATCTTGGCGAAGCCCAGCGCAATCCCGAACGCCGCTAGGCCAGCCAGGGAGAAATGATCGACGAAGGTGGCGGCGAAGGACTCCCACTGCCGCCCCACCAGGACCAGCCCGATCAGCAGGGCAAGAATGGTGGCGAGGCGGAACCGTCGGCTTCCCAGCCAAACCACCCAAGGCAACATCTGGGATAGCAGCGCATCGGGGCGGATCAGGGGAACCCGGAAGAACAGGTAATGGTGCAGCAGCCATGTCGCCCAGGAGCTTTTCATGGCATCGCGCATGGCCAACAGGCGGGCATTGTCGGCGGCTGTGGTGGATTTAAGCAATTGCCCTCTGGCCAGAAACTCAACCACCCCCATCACATCGTCTTCATCCAAATCCAGAGCGGTCTCGGCGCTGACCGCATCGGCCACCGCCTGCGGAGCCCCCAGATGCCAGCGGCTTAAGACCTCGAAGGCAGGCCAACTCAGGCGGAAGAACTGATTGCGCAGCGGGTCATGCAGCGTCCAGGTGGGAGCGCCGTCATGGGCCACCGGACCAGGATGCAAGGTCAGTTCGTCGCGCAACAGCGGGAGAATGGCGACGGTCATGGGAATATCGGGGGTAAGCGAACCACAGAGACACAGAGACACAGAGAAGGCACAGAGGAACAAAACCTCTTTTCCTTTTCTCTGTGCCTTCTCTGTGTCTCTGTGTCTCTGTGGTTATTCTCCATGATCCGCCTCAAAAACCGACGAACTGGCGCACTGTCGCCAGCGGACGGCGGAACAGCCACCACACCAGGGGCACGGTGTCACCGTCGATACGGGCGGTGCCCTTGAGACCAAGGCGAGGCTTGGCTTCGTCCTCGGCCAGGGTGGCCCGCACCCGATGGGCGATGCTGGCGTCGGGCCGGGCGGCTGAATCATAAGCGACCGTTCTCACCACCGCATGGACCGGCGAGAGCGGATTGGTATTGAGGAACAGGGTCAGTTTGACCCCCGGCCTGACCTCACCCACATCGGCGGCCGAGGCCCAGGCCTCGATCTCGGTATCGGTCTCGTCGG
>JAYTWE010000094.1:0-5817 GCA_043744055.1 Magnetospirillum sp. | reverse complement strand
CATTGCCCACCGCAATCCCTCGGTGGTGCTGGCTGGGACTTCGGTCCCGCCAGTATCTTCTGACGGTTTTACCAGGAATATGTCGGGTGATCTGGTCTTTATGACCAACGAGGCGGTGGTGATCGGCGGACGCCGCTTTGTGGTGGTGGTGGAGCAGCCCTTGGCCGCCGCGTTGCGACTGCCGCTGCGGGCCATGTCGGTGGTGGGACTGGTGCTGTTATTCGCCGCAATTGGCGCCGTGCTGATGGTGGTTCATTCCCGCCGCTTGATCCTGACGCCGCTGCAAAGCCTGAGCAATGCGGTGCGCGGTGTGGAGAGCGGCGATCTCAGTCAGCGGGCCATGGTCTGTAGCGATGATGAGATCGGCGCCCTGGCGACCAGCTTTAATTCCATGACCCAGCGGGTGGACAGCTTGATGTCCGATCTGCGGGAATCCGAGGAAAAGTTCCGCATGGTGGCGGAAAGCACCAGCGATGCCATGGTGGTGATCGATTCGAACGGAAACATCGTCTCGTGGAATCGGGGGGCTTGGTTGATGTTCGGTTATTCGGCGGAGGAGGCTTTGGGGAAAAGCCTGTCTCTGCTGATGCCCGAGCATATGCGGGACCGCCATCAGATGATCTTGGACAAAATCACTGCGATGGAAAGCCGGGGGGTGCGCCGCGATCCCATGGAACAGCCTGGTCAGCGTAAGGACGGAACTCTGTTCCCGGTAGAAGTTTCCCTGGCGACCTTTATGGCGCATGGGCGGCGGTATTTTTCCGGCATTATCCGCGACATCACCGCCCGCAAGGAGGCCGAGTCCAATATCCGCTTTCTGGCTCGCCATGATGCGCTGACCGGTCTGGCCAACCGCCCCGTGCTCCACGAGAAATTGATCGAGGCCTTGGCGAGGATCAAAGGCGAAGACAGCCAGAAGGTCTGTTTGCTGTTCATCGACCTGGATAACTTCAAATACGTCAACGATATCCTGGGGCATAGTTTCGGCGATAAGCTGCTGCGCATGGTTGCCGATCGCCTTCGCTCCATCGAGGGGGCTCAAAATACGGTCTGCCGTCATGGCGGTGACGAGTTCATCCTACTGGCCCCCGGCATATGGAGAGCCGAACAGGCGGAGGATCTGGCCAAGCAGGTGCTTGCCATCATGTCCGAGCCGTTTTCCATCGACGATCAGGCGGTGGAGGTGGGCTGTTCCATCGGTATCACTTTGGCTCCCGATGACGGTATTGACCCCGAAGGGTTGATCCGTAAGGCCGATATCGCCATGTACCGGGCCAAGGACCGCGGCCGGTTGGGCTATCAAGTTTTCACCGCCGCCATGGACCAGCAATTGGCTGACCGCCGCCGATTGGAAAACAAATTGCGGCGCGGTCTCAAATCCGGCGAGATCACCGTTCATCTGCAGCCCAAGCTCTCATTCGTCAGCGGCGATGTCATTGGTTTTGAAGCCTTGGCGCGTTGGAACAGCCCGGATCTGGGCATGGTGCCGCCCAGCCAGTTCATTCCGGTCGCCGAGGAATCCGGGCTGATTGGTGCGCTTGGGACACTGGTTCTGCGCAAAGTTCTGGAGACACTGCACCACTGGGTGAAGGATGGACACAATCCGCTGCCCGTGGCCGTCAATCTGTCGGCGGTTCAATTGCGCAATCCCAGCCTGGCCGCCGAGATCGAGGCGATGTTGCAGGAATATGAGGTCCCCGCCGAGCTGTTGGAGCTGGAACTGACGGAAAGCATGCTCATGGGCGATGTGGATGAGGTGCGTGCCGTGCTCGCCCGGCTGCGGGCCTTGGGGATCAAGCTCAGTATCGACGATTTCGGCACCGGTTATTCCAGCCTCAGCTATCTAAAAAGCTTCCCGCTGAATGTGTTGAAGATTGACCGTTCATTCGTGGTGAACCTGCCCCATGACCACGAGGATGTGGCCATCTGTCTCGCCATCATCAACATGGCCAAGGCTCTGTCCTTGGAGGTGGTGGCCGAAGGGGTGGAGACCGAGGCTCAGGCCGTATTCCTGCGCAAGCATGGCTGCGACTTTGCCCAGGGCTATCTGTATGGCCGCCCAGACACGATTAGAAATACGACCCATCTTCTGAAGGCCTTGTGCGAACCGAATCCTGCCGATTTGGATAAGTAATCCCAGTAAATGCCCAATCTGACCTGTCATGGGTGGACGGCAAGGTCTGCTTGGATTAAGAATGATGACAATAATCAAAAGTGAGAGTGGGGAGATGTCGCGCAGGGGTTGGACGTGTTGAGCGTGAGATTATGAAAATGAGTGTAAACCGGGGCGATGAAAGTGCCTTGCCGCTGATCGGGGTTTATGAGATCAGCAAGATTCTCGGTGCGACGCTCGACCTGAATAAGGCGTTGCACGACGTTCTCAATATTTTATCCGCCTATCTGAACATGCGCCACGGCGCGGTGCTGCTTAACGACGACTCAGGCAAGCCTCAATTGGTTGCCGTCACCGGTATGTCGTTGCAAAAAGCCCGTTCGGGCGGAATCAAATATCCCTATGTCGCCGCCGATAAAGTCATTTCCACCGGCATTCCCATGGTCGCGGCCAATGCCGCCGACGAACCGCTGCTGGCTGAATATGTGCTGGCCAATGCCGCGTTGGAGGGCGAAGACGTCTCGTTCTTCTGCGTTCCCATCAAGACCACCGAAAAGGCTTTTGGGGCGCTGTCGGTGGAGCGGGTTTGGGATGGTTCTCCCCAGTACACTTTCGAGCATGATCTGCGGTTCCTGACCATGGTTGCCACCCTGGTGGGCCAGACTGCCAATCTGCACCGCAAGGTCGCGGCCGACCGTCAGACCTTGATGGCCGATACGTCGCGTCTGCAAAAGCAGATGGCCGATGTGGCGCCCAGCCTTCCGATCCAGGGCCTGGAAGACGTGGTCGGCAATTCCGAAGCCATGACCCGCGTTTTCGCCCAGGTCCAGCAGGCGGCGTCCACCAAGGCCACCATCTTGCTGCGGGGCGAGAGCGGCACCGGTAAGGAACTGGTGGCGCGCGCGGTTCATATTTTGTCGCCACGAGCGCAAAAGCCTTTCATCAAGGTCAATTGCGCCGCTCTGTCGGAAAGCGTTCTGGAATCGGAACTGTTCGGTCATGAGAAGGGCTCGTTTACCGGGGCTATCGCCGACCGCAAGGGCCGGTTTGAGCTGGCTCATACCGGGACTTTGTTTCTGGATGAAATCGGGGAAATCTCGTCCAACTTTCAAGCCAAGCTGTTGCGTGTGCTGCAAGAAGGTGAGTTCGAGCGGGTCGGTGGAAACAAGACCATAAAGGTGGATGTGCGCCTTGTGGCCGCCACCAATCGCGATCTTGAGGCGGCGGTGAGTGAGGGAAGCTTTCGCTCTGACCTCTATTTCCGCCTCAATGTCGTTCCCATCTTCTTGCCGCCGCTGCGTGAGAGGACTGGTGATATCCCGTTGCTGGCCATGTATTTCCTCAAGCAGTTCAATACCGAGAACAGTCGCAAGCTGACCTTTTCGGACAAGGCGCTGGAGGTGCTGCAACGCTGCTACTTCCCCGGCAATGTGCGTGAGTTGGAAAACTGCGTTTACCGCACCGCCACCATGACGCGGGGCCAGGTGATCGAGGAAATGGATCTATCGTGTCGCCACGATACCTGCCTGTCCTCGACTCTGCGGAGCAAGCCGGGACAGCAGTCTCAGCCGGTCACGCAGCGCTCTAACCCGGTCCCGGTTCCCACCGGACCTTTGACGCCGCCGCCGCCGTATCAGCCCCCCGCCGCGCCGCCGCCGGTTGAGGTTGCCGCTTTGGCCGAGGGCGACGACGCGACCGAACGGGAGCGCCTGATCTCCGCCATGGAAAAATGCGGCTGGGTTCAAGCCAAGGCCGCCCGTCTGATGGGGCTGACCCCGCGTCAGATCGGCTATGCCCTGAAGAAGCACAACGTCGAAGTCCGACAGTTGTAGCATCCGCGACGCGCCTGTCGCAGATACGACAGGCGTAAATCCCAGCAAATCAGCCAAAAATCGCACTGCAGCATCTGGCATCCCCATTGCAATAGCCTTCTTGTGATCCCTTTCACGAGGAGGCTGCCGGTGTCTAGCAACGTTGTACCCCTGACCAGCATCACGCGGTCCCGCCCGGTTTCCGAGGCTTCTCCCACCCCAGCCGCCGCTGGTGGTTGCTCCTCCAGCTCGTGCGGCTCGTCCGACAGCCAGGGCGACATGCCGGCCCATATCTGGGACAAGGTGAAGGACCACCCCTGTTACAGCGAGCAGGCTCATCACTATTTCGCCCGGATGCATGTGGCGGTGGCTCCTGCCTGCAACATCCAATGCAATTACTGTAATCGCAAATACGATTGCGCCAACGAATCGCGCCCCGGCGTCACCAGCGAAAAGCTGACGCCCGAGGAAGCCGCCCGCAAGGTGGTCGCCGTCGCCAACAAGGTTCCCCAGCTGTCCGTTCTGGGCATCGCTGGCCCCGGAGACGCCATGTTTGACTGGCGCCGGACTTCGGCCACGTTCCGGGCGGTCGAGAAAGTTCTGCCCGACCTGAAGTTCTGTATCTCCACCAATGGTCTGGCTTTGCCGGATTATGTGGATGAGCTGGCTGATCACAATATCGACCACGTCACCATCACCATCAACATGATCGACCCGGAAATCGGCGCAGCGATCTATCCCTGGATTTACTTCAAGGGCAAGCGCTACACCGGTCTTGAAGCCGCCCGTATCTTGCACGAGCGGCAGATGGAGGGGCTGGAGCGTCTGACCGAAAAGGGCATTCTGACCAAGATCAACTCGGTGATGATCCCCGGCATCAATGACCAGCATCTGGTCGAGGTCAATCGGGTCATCAAGGCGCGTGGAGCCTTTTTGCACAATGTCATGCCGCTGATTTCGGATGCCGCTCACGGCACCCAATTCGGCCTGACCGGGCAGCGCGGCCCCAAGCCCGCCGAGTTGAAGGATCTTCAGGACAAGCTGGCGGGCGGCGCCAATCTGATGCGCCACTGCCGCCAGTGCCGCGCCGATGCCGTCGGCATGCTGGGTGAGGACCTGTCCCAGGACTTCACCTTGGACAAGATCCCCGAGATGCCGGTCTACGACCCCGAGCCCCGCCGTCTTTATCTTGAGGTGGTGGAGCGCGAGCGGGCCGACCGTAACAAGGCGGTGGCCTCGGCCGAAGCCGAACTGGCCGAAGCGGTGGAAGAGGCCCCCGCCATACTGGTGGCGGTCTGCACCAAGGGTGGTGGCCGCATCAACCAGCATTTCGGCCATGCCAAGGAATTCCAGGTGTTCGAGGTGGATGCCAAGGGCGTTCGCTTCTCCGGCCATCGCAAGGCGGACAATTACTGCGTCGGCGGCTACGGCGACGACGACAAATTGGACGTGGTTCTGGCGGCTCTGGAAGGTATCGAGACCGTGTTTGTCGCCAAGATCGGTCGTTGCCCCAAGGACGACCTGAAGAAGGCCGGGATCGAAGCCGTCGATCTGTACCCCTTTGAATATATCGAAACCGCGATCGCGAATTGGTACGCCGAACGCTTCGGCAGTCAGTCCGAGACCGCTTCCATCGCCTGATTGAGTGAGAATAAGGAGAACATCATGGCTCTTAAGATCATTGCTGACGAATGCACCTCGTGCGGCGCTTGCGAATTCGAGTGCCCCAACGCTGCCATCTCCATGAAGAGCGACGTCTACGTCATCAAGGCCTCGGGCTGCTCCGAGTGTGATGGCGATGCCCCCAAGTGCCAGGCGGTCTGCCCGGTCGAAGGCTGCATCGTTCAAGGCTGATACCGCGTCCCGATGATATGGACTCATCGGGACGCGGTC
>JAYTWE010000093.1:0-5900 GCA_043744055.1 Magnetospirillum sp. | reverse complement strand
TCAACGATTCCCGCCACGAAGGAATCAGACGTCTTGTCCGCGACCTCAACCGCCTGTATCGGACCGAGACCGCCTTGCACCAATACGACAACGACCAGCGCGGCTTTGCCTGGATCGACTGCGCCGACCGCGATAATTCGGTGTTCTCGTGGTTACGCACGGGCTTTGATCCCCATGACTTCGTGGTGGTGGTGGGAAGTTACACTCCCATGGCACGCGATGATTATCGTGTCGGAGTCCCTGAATCAGGCTATTACCGTGAACTGATGAACACTGATTCTGAATGGTATGGCGGCTCCAACATTCATAACAACGGCGGAATTTGGGCGGAAGAGATTGCCTGTCATGGCCATTCCTGGTCCATCCGCCTGAAACTGCCGCCTTTGTCCACTTGTGTGTTCAAGCGGGATCGGTAAAGAATTATAAAATGAAATCAGTATTTTGAGGCCTGTATGACCTCCCCTCGCCGTATTCTGCCCGGATCGTCCTACCCTCTGGGAGCCACCTGGGATGGCAATGGTGTTAATTTCGCCCTGTTCTCGGCCAATGCCGAACGGGTGGAGTTGTGCCTGTTCGACCGCCAAGGCCTGCGCGAGATTGAACGTATTTCCCTGCCTGAATATTCCGATGAAGTCTGGCACGGCTACTTGCCGGATGTCCGGCCGGGCCAGCTTTACGGCTACCGGGTCTGGGGACCTTACGACCCCCATTCCGGCCATCGCTTCAATCCACACAAGCTGCTGATCGACCCCTATGCCAAGGAGCTGTCCGGCGCGTTTGAGTGGAATGACGCCCATTTCGGCTTCCGCGCGGGCTCCCCCAAGCTGGACCTGCAAATGGACCGCCGCGACAATGCCCGCTTCATGCCCAAATGCCGGGTGCTAGACACCGCCTTCACCTGGGGCGATTCCCGCAAGCCCAATATTTCCTGGTCAGAAACCATCATCTACGAGGCCCATCTGCGCGGGCTGACCATGAAACATCCCGGAGTGCCGCAGGCCTATCGCGGTACATTCCTGGGCTTGACCCAGCCGGGAGTGATCGAGCACCTGAAGCGGCTGGGCATCACCAGCATCGAATTGCTGCCCATCCACGCCATGGTGGACGAACGTCATCTGGTGGATAAAGGGCTGCGCAATTTCTGGGGCTACAACCCCATCGGCTTCTTCGCCGCCGATCCGCGCTATTACACGTCCAGTCCTCATGGCGACTTCAAAACCATGGTGCAGAGGCTGCACGATGCCGGGATCGAACTGATTCTCGACGTGGTCTACAACCACACCGCCGAGGGCAATCATCTGGGGCCGACCTTAAGTTTCCGTGGCATCGACAATGCCAGTTACTACCTGCTGAACCCGGACAATTCACGCTGGTACGAGAATTATTCCGGCTGCGGCAACACCTTGAATCTTGGCCATCCCCGCGTGTTGCAAATGGTCATGGACAGTTTGCGCTATTGGGCCGAAGAGATGCGGGTCGATGGCTTCCGCTTCGATCTGGCTTCATCCCTGGCGCGCGGACCGGGTGGATTCGGCGCATCCTCCTTCTTGGAAGCGGTGCGCCAGGACCCCGTCCTATCCAAGGTCAAGCTGATCTCCGAGCCCTGGGATCTGGGCGGCGACGGCTATCGGCTGGGCGGGTTCCCACCGGGCTGGTCGGAATGGAACGGCCGCTACCGCGATACGGTGCGCCGGTTCTGGACCGGCGAAGGCGGCGTCATCGGCGATCTGGCCAGCCGCCTGACCGGATCAAGCGACATCTTTGGCCGCAGCGGACGACGGCCCTGGGCCAGCCTCAACTTCGTCACTTGCCACGATGGCTTCACCCTGAAGGATCTGGTGACTTTCGAGCGCAAGCACAACGAGGCCAATGCCGAGCAGAACAAGGATGGCACTGACGCCAATTACGCCTGGAATTGCGGTCATGAAGGCCTCTCGCCTTACCCGGAGATCCGGGAACTACGCCAAAGGCAGGCCCGCAATCTGATGGCCACCATGATGCTGTCCCAAGGCATCCCCATGCTGCTGGCCGGGGACGAGTTAGGCCGCAGCCAGAAGGGCAACAACAACGCCTATTGCCAGGATAATGACCTCAGTTGGGTGGACTGGGCCGATGTGGACGAGGACATGCTAGCCTTCGTGCGCCGCCTGATCCAATTGCGCAAGGATCACCCGGTCTTCCGCCGCCCGCGCTTCTTCGAGGGCAAGCCCATGGCCAACTCGGCCATGAAAGATATTGTCTGGATCACCCCCGAAGGGCGTGAAATGACTCATGCCGACTGGACTTTGCCCTACGCCCGGTCCCTAGGCTTCGTGCTGGGCGGCGAGTCCTGCGCCATCGACAATCTGACCGGGCATGAAGAGACCGACGACACGTTCATGGTCTTGCTGAACGCCTATCACGAGGCTATTCCCTATACTTTGCCGCCGCCAGCATTCGGCCGCAGCTGGGAAGTGGTTCTCGATACGACCCAATCCAAGACAGAGGCGGTCGGCACCCACTGGGCCGCCGGAATCAAATATCCGCTGAAGCCTCGGTCGCTGGCGGTTCTGCGTCGTTCAACCGGCGTCAGAACTCTTCACCGCGACCAAAACGGGCATCACGACCGAAACGAGGGGGCATAGGGCATGACGGGAACACCGGCGCTGGACCATCTGGCGCGGCTGGCTGGCATCGAGGATGGCTGGTGGGATTTCTTCGGCGAATGGCGCATTGTACCGCCTGAAACCAAGCGGGTCTTCCTGGCAGCCATGGGGCTGCCAGCCGATAGCGACGACCAGATCAGCGCCTCGTTGCGCGATTTACAGACCCGCACTTGGCGGCGTTGGCTGGAGCCTTCCTTGATTGTGGAAGAGCATTCCCCACCGCCCGGAATCTCGGTGACCCTGCCCGCCGAAGATGATTGCCTGGATTTCCGTTGGACCCTGGAAGAAGAGCTTGGCATCGCCCATTCCGGTGGCTTCCGCCCCATCGACCTGCGTTGGGGTGAAGAGCAAGAAGTGGATGGCGGCAGACTTCACCGCCGCTGGTTCGACCTTCCCGCCCTGCCGCCCATGGGCTATCACCGCCTGACGCTGACCGCGCCCGATGGAAAATCGGAGGTGATGACTCTGATCGTTACTCCGGCCAAAGCCTTTGTCCCGGACTGCGTCTCTGACGTTCCCGGTGCCTGGGGCATCGCCACCCAGCTTTACGCCCTGCGCTCACCCACGGATTGGGGCGTCGGCAATTACGGCGCCCTGGCCGAACTGGCCGCCGGAGCCGGAAAGCTGGGGGCAGCTTGCATCGGCATCAATCCGCTGCACGCCCTGTTTCCCAGCCATCCCGACCGGTTCAGCCCCTATTCTCCCTCATCGCGGCGCTTCCTCAACACCACCTATATCGACGTGGAAGCCATTCCAGAATTCACCGAATGCCAAGAAGCGCGGCGCATGTTCGCGTCTCCCGGTTTCCAGGCGACTTTGGCGCGGGTGCGCGGCTATCGCCTGATCGAATACCCCGATGTGGCCCAGCTGTCCCGACCGATGTTAGAGGCGCTGTATCGCTGGTTCCGCAAGACCCATCTGAGCCCCGAAGACGAACGCGGCGAAGCATTCCGCGACTTCCAGCAAAACTCCGGGCCACGCGGGCGGCTGTTCGCCGTATTCGAGACCTTGCACGAAAAGTATGAGCGGAACGGCAACGGCTATTGGCGGCAATGGCCGGAAGGGCTGCGCCGCCCCGACTCGCCCGAGGTGGCCGAATTCGCCGCAGCCAATACCGAACAGGTCGAGTTCTTCCAGTGGCTGCAATTCATCGCCGACGAACAGTTGGGCCAAGCCCACGATTCTGGTGTGTCGGCGGGTGCGTCCATAGGCCTATACCGTGATCTCGCCGTCGGCATTGCTGGCGACGGCGGCGAAGCCTGGGCCGAGCAAGATTCCCTGGCGCTGGGCGTCTCGGTGGGGGCTCCCCCTGACCCTCTCGCCCTGAAGGGGCAGGACTGGGGATTGATCCCCTTCAACCCCATTACCTTGCGCGAACAAGGCTATGCCCCCTTCATCGGAGTGATGGCCGCCAATATGCGCCATGCCGGAGCATTGCGCCTGGATCACGCCATGGCGCTGCAACGGCTGTATTGGGTGCCGCCAGGTCTGCCCGCCGATCAGGGAGCCTATGTGCGCTATCCGGTGGATGATCTGTTCCGGCTGGTTGCTCTGGAAAGCCGCCGCAACCGCTGTCTCGTCATCGGCGAGGACCTGGGGACCGTACCCGACGGATTCCGTGAACGCATGGACCGCATGGGCATCTTCGCCTATCGGGTCATGGTGTTCGAGAAGACCGAGACCGGCCGCATCCGCTCTCCGGGCCGGTTCACCCCCCAGGCCTTGGCGATCTTCGCCACCCACGACCTGCCCTCGGCGCGGGGCTGGTGGCTGGGCCGTGACATCGACCAGCGCGAAAAACTGGACCTCTATCCCCGCCCCGATCAGGCCGCCGAAGAACGCGACGCCCGCCAGAAAGACCGCGAGGCCATGGTGGCCGCATTATCCGGCGAAGGTCTGCTGGGAAGCGACTTCCCCTCCTCGCCAAACCTGAACGACGATCAGTCCGTGGCTCTTGCCGCCGCCGCCCACGCCTATCTGGGACGGTCTTCGGCCCGGCTGATGATGGTGCAGATGGAAGATGTCATGGGGAGCGATCTGCAAATGAACCTGCCCGGCACCACGGTTCAGCATCCCAATTGGCGGCGGCGCTTTACCGACGAGACTCCCCAACTTCTGAATGACAAGCACATGATCGCCCTAGCCGAGGGATTGAAATTCAGATCTAAACGGCAAGATTAATAGGGTATCAACTATCTTTTGTATGAGTTTCCTTGCTCAAGCCTTCAATTTCATGGAGGCTTGATGTGGGATGATTTGGCGGGATGATTAAAAATGACGCGCAAAGGGCCAGCGGTTGTTCCGCTGCTTGGCGATGATGTGAACAGCATCAAATTCGCTCTCAGCAGCCACCTCCTCTATACCGTCGGCAAGGAGCCGGTCAACGCCACCGCGCGGGACTGGTTCATGGCGGCGGCCCATACGGTGCGCGACCGCGTCACCGAGCATTGGATGCCGACCCTTAACCGTTATTACCAGGACGACCGCAAGCGGGTTTACTACCTGTCCATGGAATTCCTGATCGGTCGCACCCTGGTCAACAGCCTCATCAATCTGGGTATCTACGACAATGTCCGCCAAGCCATCAACGAGCTGGGCCAAGATTTCGATGAAGTGGCGGCCTGGGAAGTGGAAGCGGCGCTGGGCAATGGCGGGTTGGGCCGTCTGGCCGCCTGTCTGCTGGATTCCATGGCTACCATCGGAGTCGCCGGTTTCGGCTATGGCATCCGCTACGATTACGGCATGTTCACCCAGCATGTGGAACACGGCTGGCAAGTAGAAAGCCCGGAAAACTGGCTGCGCTATGGCAATCCCTGGGAGTTCCCCCGCCCCGGCGTCATCTATCCGGTGCGGTTCGGCGGCAAAGTCATCCATTACCGTGACGCGCTGGGCCATGACCGCTCGCAATGGGTCGATGCCGAGGAAGTCATGGCCATGGCCTTTGACGTGCCGGTTCCCGGCTATGGCGGCAAGGTGGTCAATAACTTGCGCCTGTGGTCGGCCAAATCCACCCGCGAATTCGATCTGAAATACTTTAATGCCGGCAATTACATCGAAGCCGTGCGCGATAAGAATGAATCCGAGACTCTGTCCAAGGTGCTCTACCCGTCGGACATGACCGACCGGGGTAAGGAACTGCGCTTCAAGCAGGAATACTTCTTCGTCGCTGCCTCGATCCAAGACATCTTAGGGCGCTTCCGCAAAAGCCATTCCGATTGGGACCGGCTGCCCGACAAGGTCGCCATTCAGCTCAAC
>JAYTWE010000092.1:0-2197 GCA_043744055.1 Magnetospirillum sp. | reverse complement strand
CGGACTTCCTTGATCTTGACGTCGAAGGTGGCGGGCTTGCCAGCCAGGTCTTCGTTACCATAGCTTTCGGGGAAGGTGACTTCGACCAGAACCTCGGTTCCAGCCGTCTTACCCACCAGCTGAGCTTCAAAGCCCGGAATGAAGGAGTTGGACCCCAGCTTCAGGGAATAACCCTCGCCAGTGCCGCCGGGGAAGGCAACGCCGTCCTTCTTACCCACGAAGTCGATCACCGCCACGTCGCCATCTTCCGAGGCGCGCTCGACCACTTCCGTGGTTTCATTGCGCTCGGCGATACGGGCCAGAGTCTCATCGACCTCGGCATCCGGCGGAACCGCCTTGTCACGCACCAGCGCAACGGTGGCCAGATCCATGACCGTGATCTCGGGCAGCACTTCCACCGCCACGGAGAATTCCAGATCGGCACCCTCGGCGTAATTGACGATTTCGACCTTGGGCTGCATCGCAGGACGCAGACCAGCATCGGTGATCGCCTTGCCGGTGCCCTCATTTACCGCGTCCTCAAGGATCTCGCCCATGACGGACGGACCATACTTTTTGCGGACAATGGCCATGGGGACCTTACCAGGACGGAAACCCGGCATGGTGACCGTGCGGGCGACTTCCACCAGCTTGGCCTGCATCTTGGTTTCGAGGTGTCCAGCGGGAACGATGACCTTGAAATCGCGCTTCAGGCCTTCGGCATTGATCTCGGTTACCTGCATCAGTCTATCGCCAATCGAATCGAGTGGGTTGCATCCATGACCCCGGCGAGAAGTGCGAGCCCAAAGGCCTACGATCATCGGCAAGCGAGAGCGGTCTGGTGCGGGCGAAGGGATTTGAACCCCCATGGCTTGCGCCGCTGGAACCTAAATCCAGTGTGTCTACCAGTTCCACCACGCCCGCATGGACCGAGCACGCTCACCGACCCGCATGCGCGTTGAGGCTGCCCCGTCGGGAGGGTCTGTCTATAACATGTTCGTTTCGGGGGAAATAGGGAAAGTCGATTCCGCTGACGATTCATTGAATCTCCTCCTCGCGGGAGAAGTTGGGCCAACCCGGATGTCCCGCAGAAAGCCTATTGAATTAGTCACCATTTCAACCCATTCTCCATCCAACAAAATACTTTAGCTATATGGTGGCAATTATGGAACTTGATCGCTCGGGCAATATCGCATTTTTGCAGATTGACGAAGACACCAAGCGCGCCCTGCGTGAGTTCCGCGAGGTCCTGGCCAAGCATATCGACCCCATACTTGATACGTTCTACAAACACGTGCTCAGCAATCCCGGCACGGCCAAAATGTTCAGCAATCCCGACCGGCTGACTCATGCCCGGACCATGCAAAAGCGCCATTGGATGGAAAGTGTGTTCGCCGGACAGTTTGATGATCGCTATTTCGCCCAGGTCACCGAGATCGGCAAGGTTCACCAGCGCATCGGCCTGGAGCCCAAGTGGTATACCGCTGGGTATTGCTTTGTTTTGAACATGGTCATCGGCGTGGCGGTGGAGCATTACCGCAAGAACCCGCAGCGCCTGACTCAGGTTTTGGCTGCCGTGAACAAGGCCGCCTTCCTTGACATGGATCTGGCCACGTCTGTCTATATCGAGACCAATACCGCCGCCATCATCGCCCGCGAACTGGGCGCCAAGGCCGACGTCTTCGAGCGTGAGGTCAAGGGGCTGGTCAATTCCGTGGCCAGTGCCGCCGTACAGATGGAAGGCACCGCCAAGGTCCTTAGCGCCACCGCGGAAGAAACCTCGCGCCAGTCCACCACCGTGGCCGCCGCCGCCGAGGAAGCCACCGTCAATATCCAAACCGTGGCTGCCGCCGCCGAGGAACTCAGCTCCTCCATCACTGAAATCAGCCGTCAAGTTTCCCAATCGGCCCAGATCGCGTCCAACGCCATGGCCGAGGCCGACCGCACCAACCAGATGGTGCAAAGCCTGGCCGAAGCCGCCAGCCGGATCGGTCAGGTGGTCAAGCTGATTAACGACATCGCATCGCAGACCAACCTTCTGGCGCTGAACGCCACCATCGAAGCCGCCCGTGCCGGTGACGCCGGCAAGGGCTTCGCCGTGGTCGCCAACGAGGTCAAGACCCTGGCCAACCAGACCGCCAAGGCCACCGTCGACATCCGCACCCGCATCGGAGCCCTGCAAGGCGAGATGGGGGCCATTGTCGGCGCCATCGAAGAA
>JAYTWE010000091.1:0-3871 GCA_043744055.1 Magnetospirillum sp. | reverse complement strand
GCGCTCAACAATGGGCCGCATTGCGCGGCGGGCACCTGGCAAGGCTCCAGCGCATTGATAACGGTAGAGGCGGTGAAGCTGTCGGTTCGGATGCGCAAGGGCAACAAGGTCACCGAGTCGATATCCACCTCATATTCCGCCCCCCGCCACAAGCTGACGAATTTTGGCTTAAATCCGGCCAGGGGCTTCAAAACCATGGTCACTTCGATTGTATCGTATTCCCGGTCCCGCATATTGATGCGCCGGGGACCGATGACGGTCACCTCGAAGTCATAAGCTCTGCGGCCGTCATAGGAGGTGGTCTTGAACACTTTACTCTGACCACCAGCCACGGCATCGCGGGCCAGACGCCCCACCAGAGCCATACTGGTCAACGGGTCCAAGACGCCTCGGCGCAGATCAGCCGGAACCGGGGGATTGGGCTCATCATCCTCGGGCTGGGGGGCAAAGGTTTCCAGAACCTCATCGCGGGTGGGGTGAGCCTCGCCGTCATAGGCAACCCGAAGCAAATGTTCACGATAACGATTGCGATAGCGGGTTTGGTAATGATCCGATGCCATGCCGGATTTGAGCGTGGGCTTGCTTTCACCCTCGGCGGAGAAGCGCAAGCGCAGGAAACGATCGAACAGACCGACGGTTCGGATTGTCATCCCCGTCAGAACGCCATCCGAAGCATCATCGCGAGTAATGGCGAGATCACCGGCGTGAAAGCCCCCCCACATGATCTCATAACGATAGCCCACCGGTTCCGCCCATGCCGGAGCGGCCCAGGCAGAGACCACAATCATGGTGATCGCCAATGCCCTCATCATACTCAACGTCCCTCCCTGAACGGGTGGTACAAGGCCACCGCAGATGGCTACTCGGAGGTCATAGATAAGCTTTTCCGCCTCGCCCAGGGGAGGATTGTGGTGTAGTCACCCCTTGTTGCGGCGCAGCAAAACCGTGAAGCGATAATAACCGTGCCACCGATCCCGAGACAAGCAGCCAGAGACAAGCGGGAGGAATCGACCTCCCGGTCAGTTCCTCCGTGCAATCCAGCTTGGCAAACCGGCGCGAGAGGGGCATTGTTTTCCCAAAATTATGACGCAGACCCGTCAGAACAGGGGGGATAGTCTTACATGAAGATCGCCATACCCAAGGAAATTTACCCGAACGAGAAGCGAGTCGCATCGGTTCCCGATGTGGTCGAGAAGCTCATCAAATTGGGATTCGAGGTCGTTGTCGAAAGCGATGCGGGCGCATTGGCGAATTTCGCCGACGACGCCTATGTCGCCGCCGGAGCTCAGATCGCCGCCAGCACCGCCGAGACCTGGGGCGCGGGCGATATGGTTTTCAAGGTTCGTGCGCCCAGCATGGATGAGGTTGCTCTTCTTAAAGAAGGCGCCACCCTGATCAGCTTTATCTGGCCCGCTCAAAACCCAGAACTGATGCAAGCGCTGGCCGACCGCAAGGTTACCGTGCTGGCCATGGATTGCGTGCCGCGCCAGCTCAGTCGCGCTCAGAAGATGGACGCCTTGTCCTCCATGGCCAATATCGCTGGCTACCGTGCAGTGATCGAGGCCGCCAATCAGTTCGGCCGCTTCTTCACCGGCCAGATCACCGCCGCAGGCAAGGTTCCGCCAGCCAAGGTCTTTGTTGCCGGTGCTGGCGTGGCCGGTCTGTCGGCGCTGGGCACCGCCGTCAGCCTGGGCGCCATCGTGCGCGCCAACGATACCCGTTCCGAAGTGGCCGATCAGGTCAAGTCCATGGGCGCAGAGTTCGTCATGGTGGATTACGAGGAAGAGGGCTCCGGCGGCGGCGGCTACGCCAAGGTGATGAGTGAGGGCTTCCAACAAGCTCAACGCGAAATGTACGCCCAGCAGGCCAAGGAGGTGGACATCATCATCACCACCGCCCTGATTCCGGGCAAGCCCGCACCCAGGCTGATCACCGCCGAGATGGTCCAGAGCATGCACGCCGGCAGCGTCATCGTCGACATGGCCGCCGAGCAGGGCGGCAATTGCGAGCTGACCGTGCCGGGTGAAGTGGTGGTGCGCCATGGCGTGACCATCGTCGGCTATGCCGATCTGCCGAGCCGTCTGGCCAAGCAGTCCTCGACGCTCTACGCCACCAATCTGCAGCGCCTGACCGAGGAGCTGTGCAAAACCAAGGATGGCGTCATCGACGTCAATTTCGGCGACGATGCCATTCGCGGCCTCACCGTTATCAAGGACGGCGAGATCACCTGGCCGCCGCCGCCCCTGGTGCTGCCAGCCCCTCCCCCGGCCAAGCCCGCGGCTGCGGTCGCGGCGAAGAAGTCGGGTCACGGCCATGGTGCCAGTGGTCCGATGCCCGCCAAAAAACTGGCCATGGTTTTCGGCTTGGGCGCCCTTGCCTTCCTGTTCGTCGGCGCCAATGCGCCTCCGGCCTTCCTCGGGCACCTCACCGTCTTCGTTCTGGCCTGTTTCATCGGCTATATGGTGGTTTGGAATGTCACTCCGGCGCTTCACACGCCGCTGATGAGCGTCACCAACGCCATTTCCAGCATCATCGTCATCGGAGCTCTCGTTCAGATCTCCCCACCGCTGGAAGCTAGCGTGTCGCGTCCGAACTTCTGGATCGGCCTGCTGGCGGTGATCGGCATCATCCTCACCTCCATCAACATGTTCGGTGGCTTTGCCGTCACCCGTCGCATGTTGGCGATGTTCCGTAAGTAAGGGGGCACCATGTCTGCAAGTCTCTCGACCGTATCTTACATCGGCGCCACCATCCTCTTCATCCTCAGCCTGGGCGGCCTGTCCAATCCTGAGTCCTCGCGCCGCGGCAACCTCTACGGCATGATCGGCATGGCCATCGCCGTCATCGCCACCGTCTTCGGCCCGCAGGTGACGTGGGGCGGAGTTCCGTGGATCATCATCGCCATGGCATTGGGCGGCAGCATCGGTCTGTACGCCGCCCGCAAGGTGCAGATGACCCAGATGCCCGAACTGGTCGCCCTGATGCACAGCTTGGTCGGCCTGGCCGCCTGTCTGGTCGGCTATGCCAGCTATTCCGACACATCAGTGGTCTTCACCGGGGCGGAGAAGTCCATCCACGAGATGGAAATCTATATCGGCATCCTGATCGGTGCCGTGACCTTCTCCGGCTCGCTGATCGCCTTCGGCAAGCTGTCAGGCAAGATTGGCGGCAAGCCCTTGCTGCTGCCCGGCCGTCATTTCATGAATCTGGCTGGCCTGATCCTGGTGATCTGGGTCGGACGGTCTTTCCTCAACGTGGAAACCGGCGGCGGCGGTGCTTTCGCTCTGATCGTCATGACCATCATCGCCCTGGCCTTCGGCGTTCACATGGTCATGGCCATCGGTGGCGCCGATATGCCGGTGGTGGTCTCCATGCTCAACAGCTATTCCGGCTGGGCGGCTGCGGCCACCGGGTTCATGCTGTCCAATGATCTGCTGATCGTGACCGGCGCCTTGGTCGGGTCCAGCGGCGCCATTCTGTCCTACATCATGTGCCGGGCCATGAACCGGAACTTCATCAGCGTCATTGCCGGTGGTTTTGGAACCGCGGGCGGTACGGTTGTGAAAACCGATGGTGAGCCGGTCGGTGAAGTCACCTCCATCAGTGCTCAGGAAACTGCTGAACTCTTGAAGGACTCCAAGAACGTCATCATCGTGCCGGGCTATGGCATGGCGGTGGCTCAGGCACAGCACACCGTCTACGAGATCACCAAGCATCTGCGGGAAAAAGGCGTAAATGTCCGCTTCGGCATTCATCCCGTGGCGGGACGCATGCCAGGCCACATGAACGTCTTGCTGGCCGAGGCTAAGGTTCCCTACGACATCGTGATGGAAATGGACGAGGTCAACGATGACTTCCCCGTAACCGACGT
>JAYTWE010000090.1:0-2979 GCA_043744055.1 Magnetospirillum sp. | reverse complement strand
GGCGGGGATCAATCCCCGCCGCCGCAGCCTCGCATAGCCAGCCAAAGCCAGGATTGAAACGGCCAGGATCAGAGCAAGAATGGGATTGCCCCATAGAGTCTCGATCACGCCATCGGGATCGAATCCTCGATAACCTCCCAAGGAAAGCGGCATCGAAGTCAAGGCTGGCGATACAAAAACCAGGAATGCCGCCGCACTGGCCAGTGGCAGCACCATCAGCGCCCGTCGACGATCCAAAAGGAAGACCGGAACCAGGATCAGCGGCGCAAAGCTGACCTTGCACGCCAAGCCAAAGCCCATGACAACGCCCAACCACCCGGCTTGACGATCCGTCAGCCTCTCCCTCTCCATGACCCACAGCACCACGGAGATCAAGATCGCGACAGCGACGATGTGGAATGACTCAGGCTGAAGCTGCCGCCCCAACCGGAGAATATCGACCGAAAGAAAAGGCGAGCTTTGCGCCAGAGCAACCGGCGCCAATCGTCCGGTGACCTTGAAGACGGCGTATCCCATGACCGCCAAAGCCGCCCCCATCATGGGATACAGCACCGAGGTCACCGCAAGCCAATGGGAATAAAGTGCGCTCACCAACGCCTCGGCCAATTGGCCGGTGGGCTGACCCGCATGGATCAGGCGCAAGACCAGGGCGACAAAGGCGTGAACCGGAACGCCAGATCGACTCGCATCCATCGGCGGCAAAGTCTGGATCAGGCGCAGCCCTTCGAGAAGAACCGGAAAATCACCATCAGCCTGGACGCCGCCCCGAGTCCCGAACAACACGAGAACCAGCAGAACCGGCAAAGCCAGTATTGCCACGACCGTGCCCAAACCGCGCATCCGCCCCATGCTAAGGCTTCAACGGAAGCACGGCGTAAAGATTGGCGCTCCAGAATTCCGGCGGCGTCAACAAGGCCCAGGATAAGAAGCCATGAACCAAAGCGTCGGTTATCATGCGCCGCCGCGATCCTTGACGCTGGGCCTGGATCAACGGTGCGCCATAACCGGCGGCATCAGCCAGCTGACGGAGCGAAATGGGAGAAAAGGCGGTGCGGTGGGTCAGGTCGCCGAACTGGTATTGCAGCCCCCATGGGGCTCCGGCATTGGGAACCTTAATCACCACCTTGCCGCCGGGCGCCAACCGGGACCGCACCGATTGCAGCAGATGCAGAGCGTCCTCGGGGGTGAAGTGCTCCAAGACATCAAGCATCACCACCCGATCAAACGGCCCTAAGGCAGGATCAGCCAGCACGTCATGGGCATCGCGACAGGAAAAATCCCCCTGAACTTCGGCGGGGACCACATGGGCCAAGGCGGGGTCGTGGTCGATGCCCAACAACCGGGTCACCCCCTTCGCCCGCAGATAGGCCAGAAATGCCCCGGTTCCACAGCCGATTTCCAGGAAGGACATGCCCGGTCCACAATCCGCCGGCGCCCAGATTTCTCCATCGAACCGCCGAATCTGCTTTGGTCCGATCAGAGGGGTGGAATAGTTTTTGTGGCTGGCATAGGTGCCGTAAAAACCCGGCGCACGCTGGCTCAACACATTCTCTCCCGCTACGGTTCATACCGCCGAGCCGTCGATTTGACCCTCTGCGGGGCTCCCGCCCCACTCCCCGGTTGGAGGCGCTGCCTCCAAACCTCCCTTGATTTTATGAATAGAATCAAAAGGGGTTTGGGGTTGCCCCAAATGGGTTCGGGCAATAGCCCGACATCGGCTCAGTCAATTCAAGCGCTCGTCGGTGTCACTGGATTTAACGGAGCGGCAAGGCTTCGGTCAATCGCGATCATCGCGTCTCAGGGCATCGCGTCTGATGACCCGACGGTATCAGATTGCCGCGACGGCCAAGCCGCGCCATAGTCTTACCATTCATTCTTGGGAGGACAACTTGCCCGTCAAAGCAGGACCTAAGGGAAAAGCCCCTTCCAAATCCACCGGCATCAGCCTTACCGTCAACGGCCAGTCGAAAACTATCCCCGGTGATCCTGACCGCCCGCTACTCTATGCGCTACGCGACGACCTGGGCCTGACCGCTGCCAAATTCGGCTGCGGCAAAGGCCAATGCGGCGCCTGTACCGTCCTGGTTGAGCAAGAAGCGGTGCGATCCTGCCAGATTTCGGTCAAGGCGGCGGCTGGAAAATCGATCACCACCCTGGAAGGCTTGGGTGACCTCAAGACTCCCCATCCGGTCCAAGCTGCTTTCATCGCCGAACAAGCCGCTCAATGCGGCTATTGCGCCAATGGCATGGTGATGTCCACGGTGGCTTTACTGGCCCGCACCCCCGAACCCAGCCTGGAAGAAACCAAACAAGCCTTGGACGGCAATCTGTGCCGCTGCGGCACCCATCAACGCATCTTGCGCGCGGTGATGCGAGCCTCGGGGAGGGTCCAGCCATGATCGACGGCCTTAACCTTTCGCGCCGCTCCCTGCTGAAAGCGGGGGGAGTGCTGATAGTCAGCTTCGCCCTGCCCAAGCCCGCATTGGCTCAGACCGCCAAGACGGTGGCAGGTGACGAGGTGGACGGTTTTCTCGCCATTTCCTCGGACGGCTCGGTGACGCTGTATTGCGGCAAGGTCGATCTGGGCCAAGGTCTGCGCATCGCCATTCGCCAGATGGCGGCGGAGGAACTCGGCATCGGGGTTGAACGTATCGCCATGATCGAAGGCGACACCTTGTTGACGCCGGACCAAGGCCCCACCGCGGGCAGCACCGGCGTGGCCAAGGGCGGAGTCCAGATTCGCCAAGCCGCCGCCACTGCTCGCCAAGCCTTGATAAAGCTGGCCGCCCAAAGGCTGGAGATGCCCGAGGACAGTCTTGATATGGTCGATGGCGAGGTCAAATCCTTGTCCGGCGAAGGCCGAGCCCTCGGGATCGGCGATCTGGTGGGAGAAGGCGGCTTCGGGCTTAAGCTCGATTCCAAGGCTCCCCTGCGTAATCCATCCAGCTATAAGGTGGTGGGGCGTCCCCTCCCCCGCCC
>JAYTWE010000089.1:0-3222 GCA_043744055.1 Magnetospirillum sp. | reverse complement strand
CGATGGTCTGGGGGTTGCTGGCGGCATGATCTGGGGGGATGAGGCAATCTTCTCCGGCTTTCCGGTCGAAATGGATGTAAAGCTGCCGGGGGGGTCGTGGCGGCTGGCGGCCCCGACCAAGAAAACCAATGACGGCGAATTGATGATTACGCGGCTGTTGGGCAGCTTCATCGTGTTGTTGGTTGGGCTGGTTTCATTCGGGACGGCTTTTTATATCCGTTCACTCCGTCGTGCTCATGTGCAGGCTGGCGAGAGTGAGGAGCGCTATCGCGCCTTGGTGGAAACCTCCCCCATGGCGGTCTGCGTTCATCGCGAAGGCCGGGTCATCTTTGTCAATTCCGAGGCCCTTCGCATGATGGGGGCCTCAAGTCAGGCGGATTTTATCGGCCGCAATATCTTTGACATTATCCTTCCCGAATATCGAGACCGCGCGTATCGCCGGGTTGCGGCCGTCATGGCCGAAGGTCTTACGGTTCCAATGCTCGAAGAGAAGATTTTGACTTTTGATGGGCGGTGCCTGGATGTGGATGTGGTGTCTTCCCGAGTCATGATGGATGGCCGACCAGCGGTTCTTTCGGTCATCAACGACGTGACCTTGCGTCATCAGGCGGAGATTGAGCGCGAGCGGTTGGTTCAGACACTTCAACGCTCCAATGAGGACTTGCTGCAATTTGCCTATATCGCCAGTCACGACCTTCAGGAGCCTCTTCGTAATGTCGCGAGTTACGTTCAGCTTCTGGGGCGGCGTTACCGGGGGAAGCTGGACAGTGATGCTGACCAGTTCATTGATTATGCCGTTGCGGGTGCCAAGCGTATGCAGACCATGATCGCCGATCTCTTGGATTACTCCAGCCTGAGCGGAGAGGGGGGAGCCGGACAGCCTACGGAGTCTAGCGAGGTCCTGAAACAGGTCCTGGCTGATCTCTCCATGGTGATCGAGGAAAGTGGAGCAGTTGTTGAAGCCGGAACTTTGCCGGTGGTGTCGGTTCGTCCGCATGAACTGGCAAGGATTTTTCAAAACCTCATTGGCAATTCAATTAAGTACCGTAAGGAAAATATTGTGCCTCGCGTCTGGATCGCGGCAAAACCTGCCGGGCGTGAATGGATTTTTTCGGTATCGGACAATGGTATTGGGGTTGAGCATAATTACCAGGAAAAGATATTCACCATGTTCCAGCGTTTACACGCCCGTGACGCCTATGAAGGAACCGGTATCGGCCTCGCCATTTGCCGTAAATTGGTTCAGCACAATGGTGGGCGGATTTGGTTTGAAGCCAATACGGACCCCGAAGGCAGCGTCTTTTGCTTCACCCTGCCGATGGTGATGTGACGCGAAATCCGAGGCTTTAATTTGCCCCGGTATAATAGGCTTCCGGGGGGATCTCGGTCGGAGCTTCCGCACTCTTTGGCGGCGGATTGTCCTCTGGAAGGGACGATACCGGCACCATGGGGGGAATGATCGTCGTGATGGGGGCGGCAAGAGTCCGCTCGGCATTTGCGCTTGCCTCGGTCACCTTTTGGGCACTTTCCGAGGGGGTATCTTCCTGTTGGACCTGCTCTTCCGGCCGTTCCATGCCGCCACCCAGGGCTTTGTAGAGGGAAACCACGGCGCTCATGCGTCCGAAACGGGACTGAACCTTGGCGTCCTCGGCCTGAAAGCGGGTGCGCTGAGTTTCCAGCACGTTGAGGTAATCAACCATCCCCAGGCGGAAGGCTTCCGAGCTTAGGCGATAGGCGTCCAGCGAGGCCTGCAGAACCTCTTGCTGGGCCACTTCCAGCTCGCCCTCCAGGCGGACGGCGGCCAGAGCGTCTTCGGTATCGCGCAGACTGGTCAAGATGGATTGCTGATAGACTTCCATCAATTCGCCGAACCGAGCCTTGGCATAGGAGATATCGGCTTCGGTCTTACCGTTATCGAAAATGGTGGTGGCGACGGCTCCCGCGACGGTCCAGTAGATGCTGGCGGGCGCGGTCAGATTGTCGAACAGCTGGCTGGCCCAGCCACGTTCACCGGTCAGTGAGAAGCTGGGCAACATCTTGGCGCGGGCCACGCCGACATTGGCATTGGCGGCAATCAGATTGGCTTCGGCCTTTTTGATGTCGGGGCGGCGGAGCAACAGGTCGGACGGAAGGCCTGGGGCGACTTCTGGCAGTTTCAGGTCGGCCAGGGATTTGCCGGAAAGCTTCAGCGAGGAGGGCGCGCGTCCCAGCAAGATCGCAACTTTGTTGAAGGCGCGTTCCCGCTGCAAGGTGATGGGCGGAATGGTCGCCTCGCCCTGGGCCAGCACATTGCGTTGCTGCGCCAGTTCCAGTTCCGAGCTTTCGCCCAGGCGGACCCGTTCGCGCACGGCGGCGTGCATGGTCTTCATATTGGCGATGTTCTGGCGGGCAACCTGTTCGCGGTCGAGACTTTCCAGATATTGTAAATAGGTGCTGACCAGATCGGAGACCATGGTGATGGCCAGCGTCTCGCGGTCATGGACATTGGCCAGGGCGGTGGCAAGGGCGGAGGTCTCGCTGGCGCGAATCTTGCCCCACTGATCCAATTCATAGCTGAAGGCCATGCCGACCGCAGACAGACGATGGGTGCGATTGGTGGTCCCGGTAATGAGAGTGCCCTGACCTCCGGTGGGCGAATCGACGCTGCGCTTGGCATTCAGTGTGGCGGAGGGTAAAAGAGCCGCCGCTGCGGACCCCGCCTGGGCTTCGGCCTGTAAAATGCGCTGGGTCGCGGCTTTGATATCGCGGTTGCTGGTCAATGCCTCATCGACAAGGCTATCCAACTCGGTCGATCCAAAAGTCTTCCACCACTCGGATACCGGACGCGGCAAATCCGGGGAAGGATCGGGGATGGGATTGCGATAAGAGCCGGGAAGGTCTTGCTTCGGACGCTCGTAATCGGGGGTCAGATTACAGGCGGACGGAAGAATCGCTACTGTCGCCAGTAACGCCATTCGTCCCACTTCTCTGAAATACATCCGGCCGCCCATCCTGTCCCCTGGTCTTAGGCTTGGGTGATGTTCCTATCACACAGTTTGCATCGCCGAAAGGGGGCACGGCCATGCTGGACAAAACGCATAAGTCCGTCCCCATGGCCCGAGCCTGTCAGGCAAGGTCGAAGAGTAAGAACTCTGTTTCGGAGGTGGCGGTGATTCTCACCATGGCGGTCATGGAGATGGGAGAATTCCTAGGGCGCGTTGATATTCAGCGCTTCTCCCTCCC
>JAYTWE010000088.1:0-1572 GCA_043744055.1 Magnetospirillum sp. | reverse complement strand
TCGGCCATGTGGACCACGGCAAGTCCACCTTGGTGGGGCGCATCCTCAATGAGACCGGAGCTTTGCCTGACGGCAAGGTGGAGTATCTGAAGGAGGTCTGCGAAAAGCGCGGCATGCCGTTCGAATGGGCTTTCGTCATGGATGCCCTTCAGGCCGAACGCGATCAGGGCATCACCATCGACACCGCTCAGATCCGCTTTCAGACTCCGTTGCGGCCCTATGTCATCATTGACGCCCCCGGCCACAAGGAGTTCCTGAAGAATATGATTACCGGAGCCGCCTCGGCCGAGGCTGCGGTTCTGGTGATCGACGCCGATGAAGGCGTTCAAGAACAGTCGCGGCGCCACGGCTATCTGCTCCATCTGCTGGGCTTGCGTCAGATCGCGGTGGCGGTCAACAAAATGGATCTGGTTAATTTTGACCAGACCCGCTTTGAAGTGGTCAAGGCCGAGATCGTTGCCTATCTCAACTCCATCGGGGTCGAGCCCACCTATGTGATCCCGGTTGCCGCCCGCACTGGCGTCAATATCTCCACCAATTCCAGTGAGACTCCTTGGTATACCGGTCCCAGCGTACTGGGCGCGCTGGACCAGTTCGAAGCGGCCAAGCCCGCCACCGATCTGGCGCTGCGCTTCCCGGTTCAAGACGTCTACAAATTCGATCAGCGCCGCATCATCGCCGGACGTATTGAATCCGGTCGTCTGAAGGTGGGCGATACTTTGGTCTTCGCCCCGACCGGTAAGACGGCTCGCGTCGCCTCCATCGAGTCTTGGGGCTTGCATCAGCTGTCTTCCGTGGCGGCGGGAGCCGGGCAGTCCATCGGCATCACTTTGGACGAGCAGATCTTCATCGAGCGCGGTCAGGTCGCCAGCCTGATCGAGACGCCGCCATCGGCGTCTCATACCCTGAAGGCTCGCCTGTTCTGGCTGGGACATAACGCCCTGAAGGTGGGCAGCCGCTATAAACTGAAGCTCGCCACCGCCGAATACGCCGTCGAGGTGATCGAGATCGAGCGGGTCATCAATGTGGAAGACCTGGCCAATCATCCCGGCGCTGAAGTCGGCCGTAACGCGGTGGCCGAGGTTGTGTTCCGCTCTCGCACCCCCATCGCCCACGATTCCTTCCTCGACAATCCTCGTCTGGGCCGGTTCGTGGTGGTGGAGGATTACGACATTGTCGGCGGCGGCGTTATCGCCGAGGCGGGCGGTGTTCATCAGGCCCATAAATCCACCAACATCACCGAAGTCGCCCATAAGGTGGATTTTGAAAGCCGCGCCCTGGCCAACGGCCATCGTGGCGGCGTGGTTTGGCTGACCGGTCTGTCCGGTGCGGGCAAGTCCACCATCGCCATGGAGGCCGAGCGTCAGCTGTTCTTGAAAGGCTGGCAGGTCACCGTGGTGGATGGCGACAATGTGCGAGCCGGTCTGTGCTCGGACCTGGGGTTCAGCCCTGATGACCGCGCCGAGAATATCCGTCGGGTGGGGGAAATGGCTCATCTGTTCGCTCAGGCGGGGATGCTGGTTATTACAGCCTTTATCTCGCCCTATCGTTCTGATCGCGACCGGGTGCGGA
>JAYTWE010000087.1:0-8616 GCA_043744055.1 Magnetospirillum sp. | reverse complement strand
CGCCGTTGGCGCCCTGACCGCAGTGGTTGCCGTTGCCCCGGCCATGGCCGCCGATCACGACCATCACAACCATGGAGCCATGGTTCCCAATTCCAAGATCGCCGCCACCGCCCTTGATTGCGTAAAGACCGGCGATGCCTGTATCGCGCACTGCTTCGATTCCTTCATTGCGGGAGATACATCCTTGGCGGTTTGTGCCAAGAAGGTGGATGAGCTGATTGCCGTCTGTGCGGCTCTCGCCAAGCTGGCCAGCAACAATTCCCCCAATCTGGCGTCTTATGCCAAAGCCGCTATCGCCATCTGCAAGGATTGCGAAAAGGAATGCCGCAAACATGCCGATAAGCATGAGACCTGCAAAGCTTGTGCTGATTCCTGCGCAGCCTGCGCGGAAGAGTGCGGCAAGCTCTCTTAAATAGATCGTGATTGTCGGCGGAAGCAGATAGCTTTCGCCGACAGCGCGACACAGCCTACCTATCACCTTCGCCATACCTTGTGCTATGATGATTTTATTGGCTTGGGGAGGTGGGGATGTCGGGGCTAAAGAAAATCGAAGTTGGACCTGGGATCGCCTGGGTTGAGGTTCCCGAAGTCGACCTCCGTGTTTTGTGCGGCTGTCCCGCCGATTCCGTGAAGCACATGATGCGGCGCGGGCTGATTTTGCCCACCGAAGTGGGGGGAGTTCGCAGCGAGAGCGGCCCCAACGCGATTCTCCTCTCCGACGTCATGGTCCAGAACGGCGCCTTTTGTAATCTGGGCGAGTTCCCGATTCTTCAGATGTTCTATCGCCAGGGGATGTTGCTGCCCGGCCACCCCAACAATACCGGCCGCCGCCCACTGCTGATCGGACGGAATGAACAGGTCCAAGCCCAGCTGCAATACATCTATCGCGGCAATTACGGCCTGATTTCGGCGGAGGAATTACAAGAGACAGGCCTGGATGCCAAGATGGCCCAGGATATGATGAGGCTGAAACTTAAATTCGCCTTCGGCCGAATTCAGCACCCCCGTGAATTGGTCCATACCGTGAGTCTTGCCGATGAGCCGGTCGAGATCGCCGAGGGTGTCACCTTACGTCGCCTGGGGTTGAATCAGTTTGAATTCGCCCATGAAGACAAGACGGTTACCGTCGATATCAATCTGCCGCCCTTCGAAATCCATGAATGCCCGTACACGCTGGGCTTTCACCAGATTCCGCGTGAGTATTTCGCGGTCATTCATTCCGGTGACGGTGATGGCTGGGATATCCGCCGCCCCAGCATGGGTGCGATCCTGGTTTACCAGGGCGGCATCTATCTGGTGGATGCAGGTCCCAACCTTGTCTATGCGCTCAACGCCTTGGGCATCGGCATCAACGAGGTGGAAGGGATCTTCCACACCCATTCTCATGACGACCATTTCGCCGGTCTGACCACTTTGATCCGCGCCGATCGCCGGATCAAATACTTCGCCACTCCCATGGTGCGCGCGGCCGTTGCCAAGAAGCTGGCGGCGCTGCTCTCCATCGAGGAGGAGGATTTCTCCGATTATTTCGAGGTTCATGACCTCGTCCTTGGCGAGTGGAACGATATCGCCGGGCTTGAGGTCCGCCCCATCTTCTCGCCTCATCCGGTGGAAACCACGCCTTTCATTTTCCGCGTCCTGGCCGAGGGCGGCTATCGCAGCTATGCCCATTTCGCCGATGTGGTCGGGCGGAAGGTTCTGGATTCCATGGTGACAGACGACGCCTCAAAGCCTGGCCTTTCCAAGGAATGGTTCGAGCGCATCATGGCCGATTATGCGCAACCCGCCGATGTCAAGAAAGTGGATATCGGCGGCGGCCTGATCCATGGCTTCGCCGAGGATTTCGCCAGCGATAGCTCGGGTAAGATCATCTTGTCGCACAGCGCGCTCAAGCTGACGGACGAGCAGAAACGGATCGGATCAGGGGCTTCGTTCGGGACCGTGGATGTGCTGGTCCGCTCCAATCGGGACTTCGCGCGGCGCACGGCCTATGGCCATCTGAGCAGCTATTTCCCCACGGTCAGCGATTCCCACCTTCAGATTCTACTCAACTGCCCCTTGGAGTCATTCAACCCGGAAACCATCCTCATCAAGGAGGGAACCACCACCGATTCCATCTATCTGCTGCTCAACGGGCAAGTGGAAATGCTGAGTACCGACAGTCAGTTTCGCAGTCAGTTGTCAGCCGGTGCGCTGCTGGGTGAGCTGGCGGGGCTGCATGGATTGCCGTCCATGGAGACTTACCGCGCCACCAGCTATGTCCAGGCTTTGCGCCTGGGCTGCGACTTCTATCTGGAATTCGTGAAACGGCACGACCTGTTCGGCGACATTTCCCGTCTGCTGGAAATCCGCGAGTTCTTGCAGCATTCCTGGCTGTTCGGTGAAGTCGTCTCCACCGGGACCCTCAACCGCATCGCCAACCAGATGAGCCTGAAGAGCTTTGAATTGGGAGAAACCATGGCGGTAGGCGACCGCCACGTGGCCTTGGTCCGCTCGGGCGGGGCGATCCGCCTGGTCAGTGGCCAGACGCTGGAGACCCTTATCCCCGGAGATTTCTTTGGCGAGGAGACCGCTGTCTTCGATACGCCCCGCCTGACCCAGGTGATCGCCTCGAAATCCACCGAGGTCTACATCGTTCCGGCTCAAACCCTGGCTGACATTCCCGGTGTCCGCTGGAAGATGTTCGAGACCTTCCACCGCCGCACTCGCGCTTGCTCTGAAATGCGGGACGATGCCTCGGATGAGCTGGTGTGGCGCGAGGAGTTCAGCGTCAATATCCAGCGGATCGACAACCATCACCGACGCCTGTTCGACATGTCAAACAGGCTTATCAACGCCGTGCGCAAGGGCAAGAGTGATGCCGAGATCGCCGAGGCCATCGACTTCCTGATGGGCTATGCCATGTATCACTTCTCCGAGGAGGAGGACTTGCTGGATCTTTACGGCTATCCTGAGCAAGCGGGGCATGTGGCCAAGCATAAACGTCTGCTGGGCCAGATCCGTGAGCTGGAAGAACGTCTGGCCGCCAAGACCATTGCCGCCGATGAGTTGCTGTCATTTCTGCACAACTGGATTGCCAATCATATCTTGATGGAAGATCGCCGCTATTCAGCCTTCGTCAACGAGAAAGGCGTCTACTGAGGATGAGCCAACGATCCCAGGACACTGATTCCGTCGATATTACGGTGATGCAGGCGGTCCTGGAGCACTTGGAGCAGGGTATCTCGGTCTTTGATCGGGATTTGCGGTTGGTTCTATGGAACCGACGCTTTGCCGAACTGTTCAGTCTGCCGCCTCATCTGCTTCGTCACGGCGCCTCGTTCGAAGAGATCATCCGCTATAACGCCGAGCGCGGCGAATACGGCCCATGTGATCCAGAAGCCCTGGTGGCCGAACGGGTTGGCTGGGCCAGGCAATTCATTCCGCATCGAACGGAACGCACCCGCCCCGACGGAAGAGTGATCGAGATCATCGGCAACCCTCTGCCCGATGGCGGCTTTGTTACCACCTATTACGACATCACCATCGCCCATCAGGTCACCGATAATCTTCGGGAATCAAACGAACGCCTGGACCAGATGGTCGAGCGCCGCACCAGCGCCTTACAGCAAAGCGAAGAACGCCACCGCGCCTATGCCGAGTTGTTGGAAGCCACCGTGCGCCACCTGCCTCAAGGCATCAGCGTGTTCGATACTGATCTTAATCTGGTGGTGGCCAATGACAGCTTCTTTGATCTGACGCAAATTCCTTCGGACTTCAATGTTCCCGGAAAGTCGTTTGAAGATTTCATGCTGTTCAACGCCCAGCGGGGCGAATACGGTCCCGGCGACCCCATGACTCTGGCGCGGCAGCGGGTCGAGATTGCGCGGCAGATGCAGCCCCATGTGTTTGACCGAGCCCGCCCTGATGGGACCGTGGTCGAAGTGCGCGGTAACCCCATTCCCAGCCGGGGCTTCATCAGCACCTTCACGGATATCACGTCGCGTCATCAGGCCGAGGAAAGCCTGCGTGCCGCCATGACCATGGCTCAGACCATGCTGAACGCGCCGGGCTTGATTATCTTCCTGATCAGTCTGGACGGCGAGATCATCGACCTGAACGAGGGTGGGGCCGATGCCCTGCGAGAGAGTAAGGACGCTTTGATCGGAGCCAATGTCTATCAGTTGATGCCCCCCAAGGTCAGTGCGCGACGGGCTTCTTACGCCCAGCTTGCCATCGCTGAAGGACGTGCGATTCATTTCGAGGATGAATCCCATGACCGTTGGTATGAAATCAGCATCGCTCCTTATCCGGTCCAAAAAGGCGATATACCGCGCGTGCTGATTATCGCCCATGAAGTAACCGTACGGAAACAATCGGAACAGCGTTTGCGTGAAGCCACGGCCTTGGCCGAATCCGCCAATCGCAGTAAGACGGAATTCATGGCGGCCATGAGCCACGAATTGCGCACCCCACTCAACGCCATCATCGGATTTTCCGACATCATCAGCCGTGAGATGTTCGGCCCGGTCGGCGAACGCTATCGCGAATATGGCAATGACATCAATTCTGCCGGTCTTCACCTGCTGGCCATGATAAACGACATCTTGGATATTTCGCGTATCGAGATCGGCGCGTTTACACTGAGCTCTGAAGAAGTCACCCCTGTGGCCCTGGCGGAATCCACCATCCGTCTGGTCGCGACGCGGGCAGAGCAAAATGCTGTCCGTCTGATATCATCCATTCCAGAGGGAATGCCTCTTCTGAACGTGGATGTGCGGCGAACCAAGCAAGTGCTGCTCAATTTGCTGGCCAATGCGGTCAAGTTCACTCCGGCGGGAGGGGGCGTTGCCCTATCGGCCCGAATGAATGCCGATGGCGGCTTGGCATTTATGGTCAGCGATACCGGAATCGGCATGAGCCCCACGGATATCGCCATCGCGCTATCTCCCTTTGGTCAGGTGGATAGCGGACTGGACCGGCGGTTCGAGGGAGTCGGACTGGGATTGCCCCTGGCGAAATCCCTGGTGGAACTCCATGGAGGGAGTCTGGACGTGGAATCCACCCCCGGCCAGGGAACAACGATCACCATTCATTTTCCGCCCCAATGCGTGGTGATGAGGCAATGAATTAGAGTGCTTTGACATTCAGGTTATTGAGGCCTTTTCCCCCTCCCCCGGCAAGCCGAGGGAGGGGGAAAGCGCTGAATGTCAACGCACTTTAGAGCCGTTGGTATAAGCTATACTCTGTCGCCTTGAGAACCCGAGAACTCTACGAGAGAGACTATGGGCTCCGCCCATGCCCACAAAGGGCCGAGGCCCTTTGATCCCGTCATCTCTTGGGCGCGATTACTCGGCGGGTTTGGTCTCTTTGGCTTCTTCCTCGGCCACCCAGACAGAGTGATGTTCGCGTGCCCATTTTCGGTCCACATAGCCGGTGGTGACGGCGGTGCTGGCGCCTTCCATCCCGACAGAGCCGATATAAATATGGCCCAAGATAAACAGAACCATGATCACCGCCAAACCTGCGTGGATCAGTTGCATCACCTGCATGCCATGGAGGTCGGCGAAGGTAAAGGGATAAAGAAGGCTGATTCCGGTGGAAGCCACCAAGGTTCCAACCACGATCACCATCCAGAACTGGGTCTTTTGGCCGAAATTGAATTTAGCGGCCGGGGGATGATCGCCTTTTTTCAACAGGCCGCCGCCGTGCCTGATCCAGTTGAAGTCATAGCGGTCCCACAGATTATCTCGCGCCCACAGGAAGAAGATGACCGCCAATCCGGCGATGAAGACAAAGCCGGACAGATTGTGCAGCCATTTCCCCGCCCAGGTCAGCCAGGAAAATAGCGTCTTGCCGATAATGGGTTCCAGCAGCCAGCGCCCGAACAGCATGTTCAGTCCGCTGATTCCCAGCACCAGGAAAGACCCGGCGGTCAGCCAGTGTCCGATTCGTTCGATCTTGGTGAAGCGAAGGATCAGTCGGCCCGATGGGCCTCCTTCGATCATGATCTTGCCGCGAATGAAGTAGAAGGCTCCGATGGCCAGGGTCACGCCGATCAGGGCTATGGCGGAATACCACGCCAGCTTGCCGTTGCGAGCCGCCCGCCACGTCTCCCCCTCGGATTGGATCAGGATTCCGCGCTCGGCCGGTTGTCCTGCGATGAAGCCGGGTTCGCCCTGACGGATGGCCCGCCAGGTGTCCGGCACGGTGATGCGGTCGGATTGGGCGGATGTGGGAATATCACCGTCGGAGCTTGCCGCCATGGTGGGGCTGGCCCAGCATCCGGCGGTTACCATCAGGGCGGCGACGAAGGTGGTCCAGCGCATGGCGTTCCTCCACCTCAGAATTTCTGACCGGCGATACGGCCGGAAGGTTTAGCTTCGCCCGAGGGCATGACGGCAATTCCCGCCGATACGGCGACCTTGGCCGGTCCATCGCTTTGCCAGGCGATGCGCTGGCGCAAAGCGTCGCGGGCGGAATCAGGGATGGCGGTATCGGCCATCCCCTTGTATCCGCCCTTGTCCAGCCTGACCACGTGGCCGCGTTCCTCGGCATTGCAGCCAGCCAGGACAAGCAGTCCCAGAACCATGGTGATGGCGCGTCCGGTCCTCATGGCGCTACTCCTTAGCCCCAGGCCCCTTGCGTTCCCGCTCGCGGGTTTGCGCTCCATAGGCCTGTCCCCAACCGGCGGCGCCCGACCCGAAACCGCGCGCCATGACGCGTTCGCGGTAGATGGTGGACACCATGTCGCCATCTCCGGCCAACAGAGCCTTGGTGGCGCACATTTCGGCGCAGAGCGGCAATTTGCCCTCGGCGATGCGGTTGCGACCGTATTTCTCCAGCTCGGCCTTGGAGTTGTCGGCCTCGGGACCACCCGCGCAGAAGGTGCACTTGTCCATCTTGCCACGCCCGCCGAAATTGCCGGTACTGGGATATTGTGGCGCCCCGAAGGGACAGGCGTAGAAGCAATAGCCACAGCCGATGCACAGATCCTTGTTGTGCAGCACGATGCCGTCACCGGTCTGGTAGAAGCAATCCACCGGACAGACAGCCATGCAAGGCGCGTCGGAGCAGTGCATGCAAGCCACCGACAGGGATCGCTGTCCGGGTTTGCCGTCGTTGAGTGTGACCACCCGTCGGCGGTTGATGCCCCAGGGGACTTCATGCTCGTTCTTACAGGCGGTGACGCAGCCACTGCAATGGATGCAGCGTTCAGCGTCGCAGAGGAATTTCATGCGGGCCATGATCTGTGCTCCTCCTACGCCTTTTCGATGCGGCACAGGGTGACTTTCGTCTCCTGCATGGCCGTCACCGCGTCATAACCATAGGTCTGGGCGGTGTTGGTGCTTTCGCCCAACACGATGGGGGACGCGCCCTCGGGATATTTGGATCGAAGGTCCTTACCCTGGAACCAGCCGCCGAAATGGAACGGCATGAAGGCGACTCCGCGACCGACCCGTTCGGTGATCTTGGCCTTGACCTTGACCTTGCCGCCCTCGGGACCAAAGACCCAGCAGAATTCGCCGTGGCGCAATCCGGCATTGTTGGCGTCGAAGGTGTTGACCTCGACGAACATGTCGGGCTGCAACTCGGCCAGCCAGGGGTTCGAGCGGGTTTCATCGCCGCCGCCCTCGTATTCCACCAATCGGCCCGAAGTCAGGATGATGGGGAAGTCCTTGGAGACGTCCTTGTCTTGAATAGACTTATAAAGGAAGGGTAGCCGCATCATTTTCTTGTCGGCATAGGTGGGATATTTTTCCACCAGATCGCGGCGCGGCGTATAGAGCGGTTCTCGATGGATGGGAACCGGATCGGGGAAGTTCCACACCACGGCGCGGGCCTTGCCGTTGCCGAAGGGGGCAACGCCGTGCTTCACCGCGACGCGCTGGATGCCGCCGGACAGATCGACGGTCCAGGCCACTTCATCCACCTTCTCGCCGCCGATCTTCTGGATGACCGCCAGCTCATCAGCGGTCAGGTCCACGTCCCAGCCCAGCTTCTTCAGCATGCCATAGGTGACACCGGGGTGACCGGCTTGCAGTTCCGAGCCTTCCGGCCAGGAATCCGTCGCCAGCAGACTTTCGCCTTTATATTCTGGGAACAGGGTGCGGAAGTTCAGCCCGCCATCCTTCACCGGTTTGGATGTGTCGTAAAGATTGGGGGTGCCGGGATGTTTCATGGCGGCATTGCCCCAGCACGGCCAGGGCAGACCGTAATAATCGCCGTCGCAGGGGCCGCCCACCGCTCTCAGCGTGGTCTTATCGAAGGTCTGCTGATTGGCCATATGGGCCTTGAGGCGTTCCGGCGACTGGCCGGTATAGGCGATGGTCCAGGCCCCGCGATTGATCTCGCGCAAGATGTCTTCGATCAGCGGCTCGTTGCCCTCGACCTTGATGTTCTTGAACAGTTCGGCGGCATAGCCGAACTTTTTCGCGAACAGATACATGATCTCGTGATCGGCCTTGCACTCGAACATGGGCTTGATCACCCGCTCGCTCCACTGGATCGAACGGTTGGACGCGGTGCGCGATCCATCCACCTCGAACTGGGTGGCGGCGGGCAGCAGATAGACCCCGTCGGTGCGGTCGTGCAGCACCGCCGAGACGGTGGGATAGGGGTCGATCACCACCAGGG
>JAYTWE010000086.1:0-3967 GCA_043744055.1 Magnetospirillum sp. | reverse complement strand
CTGGGAAGATCACGCATCCCAGATCGTCCAGACGATGTGGAAGGCATCTCCCAGTATGATGTGAGGGTGAGCCTCTACAATGGCCTTGGTGGCGCGGGCCATGGCCACCGGCCCACTCTCCCCTTGGCTCTGCGCTGACCTCAGCGCATCAAGAACAATCTCCCGAAACGGATGAGCTTTCACTTTTGGCTCGTGCATGGTCCCCCCACCGATCAAACTTGTATTGCTGACGGTAAATGACCAAGCCCCCAGATTTTGAACCGCTGAACGAAATCTCCTCCGCCAAGCTGGCGACCCTTCCAGGGGAGCTCCCCCAGACAACCACAACCCAAGTTAGGTTATGTACAAGGTGGCAATAGGTTTGGCTTGAGGCCAACCTATGAAATCGACACACTCGCCGGAGTATCAGCAGGCCGTTGCCGCCCTGATCTCCGCCCGCAAGGAACGGCAGATTCTGCAAACGGACTTGGCCGAGCGATTGGGCAAGCCGCAATCCTACGTGTCGAAATTCGAACGCCGTGAACGCCGCCTTGATATCGTTGAATTCATAGAGGTCTGCCGCGCCATGGGAGCCAATCCCGTGACCATTCTGAGCAATGCTGAATTGATCACCGAGGATGAGATTCAGGCCGGAAGTTGAGCCTGTTGCTTCTTCCCAGCGGGCGGAGCGTGATTGACTGCCGATCCGGTTAAGGCAGGCAGATGCTCACGACACATAGGGCCACCACACCGGCAACTTAACGGGAGACATGTTCCAGAATGGCAACTCTCGGGCCGAAAGCGGACGGACGGCTGTGGCCACAGAGATCATGGATAGCTGCCATTCGTTCAGCATCGAGTCGATAGTTCTATACCACTCCGCTACGCCCATCCGACTTCGGCCGTGATGGACCAACTCAGTTTCGGTGACGATTGGGGCGTAGGTGCTGCGACTTCCAGCTTTGCGCAATCCTGATTGAAACGCGCCCCCACTTCGGCTACAAAGATTCCGTTGGTTTGGTATGAAAATATCATAGGCAGATCGGGCGTGGCGTTGCCAACCTGTTCGCGTGGCGCGCCATGACGAGCCATTGCACTAATCCCCGTTACGGGCAGGGTGGTTCCCGTAGCGAGTCCCGACGGACAGGGAGAGGACGACCGAACAACCGACACTCCGAGGAATGACGCTCCCCACGTCACCCTTTCATTGCGCGACGGCGCAGTGCATGGGCTGATGCTGCCGTGCGTCTTGTTGGAGTGTTAATGATGAAATCAGGACGTAAAGACGGGCCACCTCGCTCGGGCGGGATTGTCTTCGATCCCGGTACTGCTTGGCATCACACAAGTGCTGAGCGACAGATGGAATATCTTGCCGGATTGATCCGCCGCAATGCCCGCGGTTCGCGCCACATTGCCTTGGCACTACTTGCTCAGGGGCATTCCCTTAACTCTCTGGTAAAGGCTTTAAACAGGGAGCTGTCACAGCATTAGGACCTCGGCTGGAGCGACATGGTCTGTCGCTCCAGTCATTTTGGGCGAACGGCCGCTATCAGATACCACCGTGCGGACTGAGAATGCCCCACTTGGGCACAAAGCGGTCAAAGCCACGCATAACACTCCACGATCTGCAAAGGGTGATGTGCCATCAATTGGAGTGCCGCAACTAAGGTCAGCGCCACCCCAGAATGTAGGTGGCCCCTTTCGCGAATGGAGTCTGAGGTAACGCCTTTCGGGATTATGGGAACGTCCGATCTGATGACGGGAACGAAAAAATGAAAGAAGCGCCATCCATTTGCCAGATAAACGGCGCTCATTTCACACTTAAATTGCTGTTAATTGCCCTTGCTGGGTACTACGTGGAGAGACACGAATTTAGCCAATCCGTACAAGGAGAACATAGCGACCACAATGGACCCGACGAATCTTGTCATGACCTTGCTCCTTCCATTGATATTGCTCGAATTCAACCATGAAACATTGATACCTAAGCCCATCGAGCAGATGAAATCTAAATTTTCTTCGTGAAGATCCTTGAACATCCGTACTGCCTGATTCGCTTCTGATGACCATCTGCCGGATAAGGAGCACGTTGAAATGCCTCCGACAGAGCCTCATCGAAATTCAGCATTCGGTAGGTGTTGTTGATCTGGTACTCGGCAAATCCATGCCCCTGAATCAGGAGGTTCCCCAGGTCATATCCATGGCCGCAGAGATGAACCAAACCAGGGCAATTCCCCCCTGCTATCTGACCCCAAATCCTCTCCGCATCCTGAAGCAGTCCATGCGGATTTTGAACGATTGAGCCGTTGACGAGAAGGATGACGTGATAATAAGGCTGGATAGAATGCTGTTCTCTGACCCAGACGTAATGGATCTTTATCCCATTTACGGTGTTCGGCTCCTTTAGCAATCTCAGCAACGCTGATATATGAGTATTCTGTCCGAAATGGGGATATCCAGGTGGGAATCTGACGTCCAAACGGATGAATAGAACCCTGCATGGGTAGTTGATCATATCGACGATTCTATCTTGAATTCGAGATGCAATATCTTCGATATGTCCGGCAAATTTAGATGTTGCGTAAGTCATGATTTGTTTCTCGTAATTTAATTTTGCAATACCGATGTTCGTTGAAAATGTGCATTTGCTTAAACACACAAGCTTAAATGATCTTGTTGCATCTGTGAAGACGCCATCTGTACATTAGGCCGATTACGCCAAGCTGGCGGTAATTCAGAACACCCGAAATATCGTGTTCGCGGTGGTGCATTTACTTTATGGCATTCCTTTATCAGGTAATTTGAGTTCTCCAGGGCTCTCGAATAGGCCTGATCATATTCTGTCTGCTGATTGAAGCGTTCCTGTCCCATAGACGCTTCTGTCGGTCGCTGGATCATGATGCTCCACTTGGATGGTAATCCCCCCGTTTTTAACGGGGTTGGAACATAGAACTTACGCGGCCAATTTCAGTTTCTGGGCGGGTGTGATGCCGCCGATTCCCATATTGGGGCGGTCATGGTTGTAGGTCCATAGCCAATCCGTGGCGTGATCTTGCACCTCCGCGATGGTTTCAAAGATATATTGGCCCAGCCATTCGTGCCGGACCGTTCGGTTATATCGCTCCACATAAAGCGGTTTGCGTTTGATCGGAATCGAAGGGGATTCCCTTCGTGTGGTTAACGTGATTCACTTCCATCTGGAGGTGACGCATGGGCAAGCCGTATTCCTTGGATCTTCGCGAGCGCATTTTCAACTACATCGCGGCGGGACATTCTCGACGGGATGCTGCGCGGGTGTTTGGCGTCAGCCCGAGTACGGCAGTGCGACTGGCGGCCAGCCATCGCGACCGGGGCAGTATCGCGCCGAAGCCGCAGGGGCGTGCGCCGGGTACGGCAGGCAAGCTCGTCCCGCACATGGATTTCCTGGTCAAGATGGTGCGAGCAGAGCCGGACATCACGCTTCAGGAGTTGGCTGGGGCACTGGCCGAGACGCACGATGTATCGGTCGTACTTTCGTCGATACATCGTGCGCTGGTGCGATCTGGATTGTCATATAAAAAAAAGGCCTGATCGCCCAGGAGCGGGACCGCGCTGACCTCCGGCAGTACCGACGAGAATGGGTTTCTTACCGTCAGCCTCGCATGCGCGAGGTGCCGCAACGGCTGGTGTTCATTGATGAAACCTCAGTCAAAACCAACATGACCCGGTTGCGCGGGCGCAGTCCGGTCGGTGAACGCTTGTTCGGCGTCGCCCCCTTTGGGCGCTGGCAGACTCAGACCTTTATCGCCGGGCTCACTTTCAACGACTTCATCGCGCCTTGGGTCATCCCGGGCGCGATGAATCGGAAGGCATTTGATACCTACATAGAGACCCAACTCGCCCCAGCCCTGGAGCCGGGTACGGTGGTCGTCCTGGACAACCTTGTTACCCACAAGAGTCCAAAGGCCGTCCGGGTGCTAGGTTCTGTTGACAATTACGCCATCCAGAT
>JAYTWE010000085.1:0-6811 GCA_043744055.1 Magnetospirillum sp. | reverse complement strand
ATGGGGCGAGTGAGCGGAATTGAACCGCCGACATCCAGTACCACAAACTGGCGCTCTAACCAACTGAGCTACACCCGCCACCGGAGGGCGCATGTGTAGCGAATCACGGGTGGTGCCGTCAAGAGGCGAAGTGGCGTTCCAGTCGCGTCATCGCTTCAATGATTGCGGTATCGGTCTTGGCGAAGCAAAAACGGGCGAAATATCCCAGATCCTTGGCCAGGTAGAAGGTGCTGACCGGGATGGCGGCAACCCCCGCCTTTTCGGTAATCATCGTGCAGAATTCCTCGTCCGAGCCGGTAAAGCCCAGGGGGCGGAAATCGACTGTGATGAAATAGCTGCCACCGGTGGGAAGGACCCGAAACCCCACACGCTCTAACCCGGCGGCCAGAAGGTCGCGGCGAGCCTGCAACATGGTCTTCAGCCCGGCATAATAGTCATCACCCAATCCCAGCCCAAAAGCAACGGCGGTCTGAAGATTGGGCGGCGTGGTGAAGGTGAGATACTGATGCGCCTTGGCGATGGGCTGCAACAGGGCGGGAGAGGCGACCACCCAGCCCACCTTCCAGCCGGTCAGCGAGAAAATCTTTCCCGCCGAACCGATTTTTACACAGCGATCCCGCATACCCGGCAAGGTCATCAGTGGGATATGGCGGCGCTGATCATAGACCAGATGTTCGTAGACCTCGTCGCAAACCGCATAAGCGTCGAAACGCTGCAGCAGATCGGCCAGGAAAGTCAGCTCATCCTCGTCCCAAACCTTGCCCGCCGGGTTCATGGGGCTGTTGAGGACGATCAGTTTGGTGCGGTCGGAAAACGCCGCCGCCAGGGCTTCACGGGGCAAGTCCCAATGCGGCGGGGCCAACCGCACCAGTTTGGGGATACCTCCGGCGCGGAGGATGATGGGCAGATAGGAATCGTAGAGCGGCTCCATCAGAACCACCTCGTCGCCCGGCTCGATCAATGCGAACAGGCAAGACGCCAGCGCCTCGGTCGCGCCCGAGGTCACCATCACCTCGGCCATGGGGTCGAGGTCAAGGCCGTAGAAGCGCCTGTCGTGGTCGGCTATGGCCCGGCGCAGATCCGGGGTGCCCATCATGGACGGGTACTGGTTGGGGCCGTGGGTGAGCGCCTCCGCCGCCTTGGCGATCACCTCGGCGGGTTCCAGTCCCTCGGGAAAGCCCTGCCCAAGATTAATGGCGCCATGGGCCTGGGCCAGACGCGACATGGTCTCGAAAACCGTAGTGCCGAACGACGACAGGATGGAATTGGCGGGCTTCATCCTGTCGTCTCCTACTCGGCGGCCTTTTTGGTTTTGGCCGGGGCTTTTTTCACGGCGGCTTTTTTCACGGCGGGTTTCTTTGCCGCCGCCTTGGGAGCGGCTTTCTTGACCGGAGTCTTCTTGGCGGGAGCCTTGGCGGCCTTGGCCTTGATAAGCTCCAGTGCCGCTTCCATGGTCACGCTGTCGAGCACCGAGCCCTTGGGCAGGGTGGCGTGAACGCCGTCCCGCGAGACATAGGGGCCGTATTTGCCTTCATGCAGGGTCACTGGCTTGCCGTCATGTTCACCCAGAGTCTTGAGCGGAGCAGCGACGCTGCGCCCCTTGGCCTGGGCCAGCAGCTCTACGGCGCGGTTCATGCCGATGGACAGCACATCGTCGCCCTTGGTCAGTGATTTATAGCCGCCGTCATACATCAGATAGGGGCCGAACTTGCCCACACCGGCCTTGATGATCAGTTTGGTTTCGGGGTGCAGCCCCACTTCACGCGGCAAAGCCAGCAGTTGGCAAGCCACATCCAAAGTGACGTCGGCTGGCTCTAATCCGCGATAGAGCGAGACCCGCTTCGGCTTGGGAGCCTTTGGCACTTTGGGCTTGGCGGGCTTCTTGCCCTTGGCGGGCGGGGCGGGTTCGGGCACCGGCTCCGCCTTCAAGGTACTTTCATCGCCCAGCTGGACATAGACGCCGTAAGGCCCCTTGCGCAGAGTCACCGGCAGACCGGAGACCGGATCATTGCCCAGCTCCTTCGGCCCTTCACGGACTTCCTCGTCACCGGCGGTCTCGCCGCTGGTCAGCGGTCGGGTGTAACGGCATTCAGGATAAGTGGAACAGCCGATGAAGGCTCCGAACTTGCCCAACTTCAACGACAATCGGCCCGCGGTACAGGTGGGGCAGATTCGGGGGTCGTGACCCGAACCGTTATCGGGGAAGAAGTGCGGCCCCAGCAACTGGTCCAAGGCGTCCAGCACCTCGGTGACCCGCAAATCCTTGGTCTCGTCCACCGAACCGGAGAAGGGCTTCCAGAACTGCTCCAGCACCTTTTTCCAGTCGACACGACCGCCGGAAATATCGTCCAGCTGGTTTTCCAGCTCGGCGGTGAAATTGTATTCCACATAGCGGCCGAAGAAGCTTTCCAGGAAGGCGGTGACAAGGCGGCCCCGGTCTTCGGGGATGAAACGCCGAGCGTCCAGCTTCACGTAATTGCGATCTTGGAGCACGGTCAGGATCGAGGCATAGGTGGAGGGGCGGCCGATGCCCAACTCTTCCATACCCTTGACCAGACTGGCTTCGGAGAAGCGCGGCGGCGGCTGGGTGAAGTGCTGATCGGGCTTCAGGCCCTTGCGCGCCATGGGGTCTTTTTCCAAGACGTCGGGCAGCAGCTTTTCCGCCTCGTCATCGCTGTCGGACGGTTCGTCGCGATCCTCGCGGTAGACCTTCATGAAGCCGTCGAACACCACCATGGAACCGGTGGCGCGGAAGGTGATCTGGCGATCGGGGCTGGAAATATCCACCGCCACCTGATCCAACTCGGCCGAGGCCATCTGGCTGGCGATGGTGCGCTTCCAGATCAGCTCGTACAGACGCAGCTGGTCCTTGTCCACATACTGGGCCACGTCTTCGGGGCGGCGCGCCAGATCGGTGGGGCGAATGGCTTCGTGGGCTTCCTGGGCGTTCTTGGCCTTGGTCTTGTAGAGGCGCGGAGCGTCAGGCACATAGGCCTTGCCGAATTCCCTGCCGATGACGTCGCGGGCCGAGGCAATGGCTTCAGCCGCCATCTGGACGCCGTCGGTACGCATATAGGTGATGAGACCGACGGTCTCGCCGCCGATATCGACGCCCTCATACAGGCGCTGGGCCAGCTGCATGGTTTTGGCCGCGCCGAAATACAGCTTGCGGCTGGCTTCTTGCTGGATGGTCGAGGTGGTGAAGGGCGGGAACGGATTCCGCTTGGCCCGCTTGCGCTCCACCTGAGCCACAGAATATTCGGCGGCGGCGGCTTTCGTCTCGGCATCACGGGCGGCGGCCTCGGAGCCCAGGTCGAACTTATCGAGCTTCTTGCCGTCCAGATGGGTCAAGGCCGCAGTCAGGATCGCGCCCTTGGGGGTCTGGAAGTCGGCGGCGAGGGTCCAGTATTCGCGAGTCTTGAAGGCCTCGATCTCGGATTCGCGTTGGCAGATCAGCCGCAGCGCCACCGACTGAACGCGGCCCGCCGAGCGCGAGCCCGGCAGCTTGCGCCACAGAACCGGCGATAAGGTAAAGCCCACCAGATAATCCAAAGCGCGCCGCGCCAGATAGGCATCCACCAATTCTTGATGGATGTCGCGGGGATTGCGCATGGCTTCCAGCACGGCGGTCTTGGTGATCTCGTGGAACACTACCCGCTTGACCTCGACACCCTTCAGCGCCTTGCGCTCTTCCAGCACCTTCTTCACATGCCAGGAAATGGCCTCGCCCTCGCGATCTGGATCGGTGGCGAGGAACAGTTTGTCGGCGCCTTTGAGGGCGGTGGTGATTTCCTTGATGTGGCGTTCGGATTTGGGGTCGGTCTCCCAATCCATGGCGAAGTCTTCGTCGGGCCGCACCGAGCCGTCCTTGGGCGGCAGGTCGCGGATATGGCCGAACGAGGCCAGCACATGGAAATCGCTGCCCAGGTATTTGTTGATAGTCTTGGCCTTGGCCGGAGACTCGACGACGACGACTTTCATCCGCTTCCGATCACGCTTCTCAAAGACAACCGGAATCAGCCGACGAGCAGCGACACCTTGTTGCCGGGGTGGCGGTCCAGGCGGCCAGCAAGTTCCAGTTCAAGCAGCACCCAGGACACCACGGAGGGTGACAATTGGCATTGGCGGATGATTTCGTCAACACTTTAAAAAAAACGCTTAATTTCAATGACTTGAAGCACTTAGCGGCAAGCTGGGGTGACAGCGGAAGGGGCACAAAGGGGCAACGTGCGGTGAACGTTATTGCTGCTTGCTAGTCCATTGCATGTTCAGCAGAGCACCTAACTTATGAACCAGCAAGGCCAAACCCGCCAGCCTCGCCAAAAAATAGATTTGAATCTCGAACCATCATGTATCCACACGATTCTGAACCCATATTCATTTAGATGATGCTTTACCCATCCTCAAATGGTGGCTCAAATTCCAACTGATATCTCGTTGGAGAACGACGTGCCCGCCGGATTAGAACATTCAGCCCAGAGACAGAGACAGCACCACAAAGCGACTTCCAATCTTTATCACTCGAAGAGCAACCCAATGTTATTGATTTGATTGCCTCTCTCGGAATTTCTAAGAAATCATCTTTAGTATGAAACGTGTCCGCAGCAGTAGAGAATTCTATATCCTTCGCAATAATTCTATACTCATTTTCATATTTCCAGTCATCCGATTTTGTAACAAGAGAATCAAAATCAGTTCTACGCAATGACTGAGCAGGAAGCTCATTACGATAAGTTACTTTCTTCGCCACCGCGAATGGCGCACTTCGTCCATCAAACTCAATGCAAATTCCCGTGTGACTCATCGCATAATGCCCCCACATTAGTGGATGATGCGGCACGTCCGTCATTGAATATAAACGGTATGTGCCATCAATTTCCTTCTGCATTCCTGACGTTAACTCGTTGAGTACCCAATTCAAATTCTCATCATGTTCAGTCAATTCCGCATTAATCCCAGACTCTTTGACAGCGCGAGCCGCAGGAGATAAATCCGGAAACTCGCTTCTATCTACATCAATAAAGTATTTAATTGCGTCTCGCCTCTCACCATCGTTTGATGGAATGCTATAGTGAATACGACAATCCCATGGGTCATTCAGCTTATCGGGTCTGGAGAACTTTATCTCTCCATCGCTTAATAGCTGCTTGATGTGGTCGATGTTGAAGGGCTGGTAGTGGTACAAGAACTTTGGAACCATCGCTTACCCTCCGTTACGGCAGCTATGGACAAGCATCCCTTCATCAGGGCTTACTCCGCCCACTAAAACCCGTACCCAGCAGGTCTCCCACACCGTCACCTGCCGACTGACGCCCCTGTCGCTATCAGTGCTGGTCCCATGCTGGCTTTAAGCTGACTTTTGCTCCGGGATGGCGTTCAATCCTCCCCGCAAGCTCCAGTTCTAAAAGGATAAATTGGACTACAGGGACCGACCACGAACCAGCTCGTAGAATATCGTCAACTGTCACGGCGGTGGGGCCGAGCAGTTCAAGAATATCGGCCCTGGCTTTGGCAAGGTCGTCCTCGGCTGGGATCGGGGCTGGCTGCCCCCGGAAATCGGCTTTTCTGCCCTCGGACAGGGGACGCCGCAGCAGGTCGGACATCACATTTAAAATATCCTCCACCCCTTCGGTCAGGGTGGCCCCGTTGCGGATCAGATCATTCGGCCCGGCCGAGCGCGGGTCCATGGGCGAGCCCGGCACCGCGAAGACTTCGCGTCCCTGTTCGGCGGCAAAACGCGCTGTAATCAAAGAGCCGGACCGGGCATTGGCCTCCACCACGAGAATGCCCAGCGACAGACCGGAAATGATGCGGTTGCGGCGGGGGAAGTGGCTGGCCTGAGGCTGGGTTCCCGGCGGCATTTCGGAGGCTGCCGCGCCCGCCTGGACGATCTCTTTCCACAGGGCCAGGTTTTCCGGTGGATAGACCACATCAGCGCCACCGGCCAGAACCGCCACGGTCCCGGTGGCAAGGGCGCCTTGATGGGCGGCGGTGTCGATGCCGCGGGCCATGCCGCTGGCCACCACCAGTCCGGCGCGGCCCAGCTCGGCGGCGATCTTACGGGCGAAATTGCGGCCGTTGAGCGAGGCATTGCGAGCCCCCACCAAGGCGATCATGGGCTTGGCCAGAATGGAGCAATCCCCCATGACGGTCAGCAGCGGCGGCGCATCGTCCACCGCGGCCAGCCAGCGGGGATAGCCGGGCTCTATACTGGCGAGATAGCGCAGACCCAGCCGTTCCGCCGTGGCCAGTTCGCGCTCCGCCTCGGATTTGGCGCAGATGGTGATGGTGCGGCGCAGACCGCCGCGCTTGGCCATATCGGGAAGGGCGGTCAGGGCGGCTGTGGCACTGCCGAACCGCTCCAGCAAACGATTGAAGGTGCGCGGCCCCACATTCTCGCTGCGGATCAAGCGCAGCCAGTCCAACCGTTCAGCCGCAGAAATCTGGCGGGTTCCCTCGTCCATGGCGTGCAAGATGGCGGAGTGTATGCAATCAGTCAAGCACGGGTGGCCTGAATTCAGATCTCAAATTGGTTAATTTCATCGTCTTGGCCGGGCTTGTCCCGGCCATCCACGCCCATCCGTCTGGCAAAATGCTGGTGGAGCGGCGTGGATACGCGGGACGAGCCCGCGCATGACGGCTATTGATATTTCGTTAACCTGAGTTCGGAGCTCTGGGGCAAGCGCGGGAGAGCGTATGACGTCGCCTCCTATCTCTCCCGCGTGGTGATGGCTTTTCGCGATAAGATGCTGTCGCACATGGTGGTGGTGTCCCAGGATGAATGCTTGCCCAGAGCGGGCTGGATGCTGGG
>JAYTWE010000084.1:0-2846 GCA_043744055.1 Magnetospirillum sp. | reverse complement strand
GCTCCCGTCGCCGGTGAATTTCAGCTTGAAGCGGCTTCGCAGATAGTCACCACGCACATAGACCAACGTGTCCCGCCGGGCGAGATAGCCGAGGCGCAGACCGCCGCCATAGGTGAACTCCTGCCTCAAGGTGAATGTGTTCGTGACGCTGGGATGCACCTCCAGCGCGGCGTCATTGTCGGTCTGAATCTTGAATTCGGGGGCCACGAACCAATTCCCGAACGCCTTGCCGTATCCGACGAAGCCACCAGGGCGCAGCTCATTATAGGTGCCGAAATCCTGCGTATAGGTCTCGCTTGCCGTCGCCCCCCGGTTGCTGCCTTGGTAGAGCGTTTGGCCGTAGCCAATATCCATGCCCGCGTAAGCCCCCTCAAGCGGGCCGGTACCGGCTTCGGCACCCGTCGCCAGCAATAGGGCGCACGTCGCAAGCCCGGAGGTGGCGCCAAGCAGCGTCTTGATCGAAATCCCCAACGATATCGGCTCGTTGCTCCACCTCGGATACCCCCAAAAGGTCTTCATATTTCCCTCCGTGTTTGCCCTGTTCCCACGGTCAGAGCGCGCCAAGTACGAATACCGTTTCGTAATATCGATAGACGACACAATGGCATTCGATGGTCAAGTCAGTTTGCCCCGAACGACAATCGGAGGCATGACCATGGACCTGAAACAGCACATCGGGATGCGGGTGAGGGCAGCACGGCAGAAGCGCCGACTGACCCAGGAGCGTCTTGGCGAGATGGTGGGCAAGACCGCCGAGAGCATCAGCAACATCGAGCGAGGTCATGTCCTCCCGCCGCTGGATACGCTCCACAGCATCGCCCAGCATCTCGATGTCCCGATGGGGTTCTTTTTCGAGGACATGGACCGCCCCCGCGCCGTCGCTCGCAATCGGATGGAGCTTGAGCATCGTTTGCGGGCGCTGGGGGAGGAACTAGGCGATGGCGAGCTACGGCTGGCTGTAGCAGTGGTTGAGACGATCAAAGCGCAGCCACGTTAATTGGCATTCTCGGCCAGCCCGTAAAAGCAACCAATAATCGACAACTAGGGGGCTTGGATGCCTGAATCGCTCAATACGCAACAACAGATTTGGGTCACGTTGCCCCAGGCACTCCGTTGGATCATGGCTGGCGAGATGCCCACCCTCGAGAACAGGGAGGCTTTACCTACTTGTCCCTCTGCGCACACGTCTCGCGCGGATCTATTTAGTTTCTGGATTGATGGCCGCCTCAAACTTTATGGTCTAGATGGCTACGATCCCAACAGGCCATGGACCCCTTTGAAATCCTCACTTACCTATGAATACGATTGTTGGAAGGGCACGGACCTTGCTTGGATTTCCCCACAGGTTATTAAGCAGGCCAATTTCGATTCCATCGACTGGGAGCATGGCACTCTTGGCCGCTTCCACCTTCTTAAACATGAGGACGATTCCCACCCCTATTTCATCGACCTTCGCGTCCGCTGGAATGACCTTGCCAAATTGACCCTTGGTGGGGAACAGCCCAACTCTGCAAGAGGGATAGCGGAGCCCCCTTCCAATACCATCGAGCCGAACCAATCAAACTCCAACAATGAGTTGGCGGACGGATTAAAAACATCAGAATTCACTGATTTGAAGAAACAGACGCTTCAGAGGAGGATCGAAATATCGTCGGAACAAGACGGCGAAGTTATGCCCATCTTGCCACCTTCCTCCTCGACAATTTTTGATACTAAGCTTTTGCGAGTTCTGGATGCGGTGCGGGAGAAAATTTCATCTGACCCCACAAGGGAAAAGCGCCCTTGGACCCAATCATCCATCGCGAATATAGCAAAGCGGATCGACCCATCCCTGACGCAGACTGAATTATCGAACATTTCAAGGGTTCTTACCGACGACCGTTTGCGTGGAAAACTGTAAGGGGCTGTCACCCCGTAACTCCGTTATTTCAATAAGTTATGATGCCACCCCAAAAAATACCCGCCCCTCGGCTGGAGGGGTGACAGGGGGTCACCCCTCCCCAGTCAGCATGTTTCGCAGCACCTTCCTCGCTCGATCGCCGCATGTCGTGGCAATCCGTGACCATCCACAGAGCGAGGAAAGCATGCAGAGCAAGCAGATTGCGAAACCGGAAAACAGTTTCGCCAGCGGTAACCCGGCACGTACCGCCATGACAGAAGTTAACCGCTGGGCCACCGCGATTGAAATGGAGCCAGCCACAACTGAACCGAAGTCCATCATCTGCAAGACCATAATTCGGTCGGGTAACCAGACCGCCGCAGCAGTCCGCAACCTGTCTGCCACCACGGGATTTAACCAGCCCCCATGCAGAAAAACTGCGTCAACTGTCGTTCGCCTGAACTACTCGGTTGCGGAGGCTTGCTCGGCCCTCGGTTGTGGTCGCTCAAAGCTTTATGACCTGATCGGAACCCATCAGATAGCCGTAGTCAAGCTCGGCCGCCGAACCCTCATCCCGATCGCCTCACTGGAGTCCTTCGTGCAGCGCTTGGCCGTAGGCCAAAACAGTCAGGCTGAGGAGAGCGGCAAATGAGACACGACCGCCGTTCCAACTTGTTCGCCAGGGTTGCCTCCGCCGCACGTCGGCAGATGCCCAACCTGGCACGGCAACTGTTTCCCAATGGGCACGCCGAAGGAAGGGAATGGGCCATCGGAAGCCTGAATGGGGAGTCCGGCAATTCACTCAAGATCGTTCTGTCCGGCCCCAAGGCATCCCTCTGGAAGGACTTCAACACAGGGGAAGGCGGAGGCGACGCAATATCTCTCATCGCCGCCATGGAAGGTATCGGGCAAGCTGAGGCTGCTCGCCGCCTAGCCAAGATGCTGGGAGGCTCCTATGAATAACATG
>JAYTWE010000083.1:0-1828 GCA_043744055.1 Magnetospirillum sp. | reverse complement strand
CTACTGGTCAATGATTTCACATACCGCGCCGTGCATGACAGATTCGTCGTGTTGTTCGAGAGTTCGTTCAAGCGCAACTATATCCATGTCCGCGATGTTTCACGGGCTTTCATGCACGCGCTGGAAAATGTCGACCGCATGAAAGGCGAAATCTACAATGTGGGCCTGTCCGACGCCAATTTATCCAAGTGGGAACTGTGTCAGGTGATCCAAAAGCACCTGCCCAAATTCGTATTCGTGGAAGCGCCCATCGGCGAGGACCCCGACAAGCGTGACTATATCGTCTCCAACGAGAAGATCGAACGCACCGGCTTCAAGCCCGCCCACTCCCTGGACTTGGGCATTCAAGACCTGATCAAGGGCTTCACCATGATCAAGAACAGCATCTACGGAAATATTTGATGTCTGAGCGCCCCGATCTTGTCCTCGTCAACCCCGGCGGCCGCGAGCGTATCTATCAGCAGCTTGGCACCGAGCTGACCGCCATCGAGCCGCCGCTGTGGTGCCGACTGATCGCGGGCTATGCCCTGGATCGCGGCAAGACGGTGGTCATTATCGATTCCGAAGCCGAGGCCATGGGGCCGGCTGCCGTCGCCGCGCGGATCAAGGAACTGAACCCCATCTTGGTGGGAATGGTGGTGTTCGGCCACCAACCCTCGGCCTCGACTCAGCAGATGGTGGCCGCCGGAGAAACCTGCGCCGCCATCAAGGCGCTGAGTTCCGAAATTCCCATCATCATCGTCGGCGGCCATGTCTCGGCCCTGCCGGAACGCACCTTGGCCGAGGAGCCGGTGGATTTCGCCTGCAAAGGCGAAGGCCCCGCCACCGTGGTTCAATTGCTGGACTGGCTGGAAACCGGAGCGGAAGACGATCCTAGCCATGTCGCCGGGCTGGTCTGGCGCAACGGCGAAGACGAGATCAAAGTCAATCTGTCGGCCCCGCTGACCCATGATCTGGATGCCGATCTGCACGGCAATGCTTGGCATTTGCTGCCCATGGAGAAATACCGCGCCCATAATTGGCAGTGCTTCGGCGATCTGGGCTCGCGCATGCCCTATGCCAGTATCTACACCTCGTTGGGCTGCCCCTATAAGTGCAGTTTCTGCTGCATCAACGCCCCGTTCGATGTCAACCGCTACCGCATGCGGTCCCCCGTTCAGGTGGTGGCCGAAGTGGATCGGCTGTACCGCACCTATGGCGTCAAGACCTTCAAGATCATCGACGAGATGTTCGTTCTGAACGACCGGCACGTGATCGCCATCTGCGACGGGCTGATCGAGCTGGGCTATTCCCATGAGCTGAACTTCTGGGCTTATGCCCGCGTCGATACGGTGAAGCCAGCCATGCTGGCCAAGCTGCGCAAGGCTGGTATCCGCTGGCTGGCGCTGGGGATCGAATCGGGCTCCAAGCATGTGCGCGACGGAGCCGACAAGGCCTTGAAGCAAGACGATATCATCAGCATCGTCCGCGACATCCAGAAGGCCGGGATCTGCGTCATCGGCAATTACATCTTCGGCTTGCCCGACGATACTTTGGAAACCATGCGCGAAACCCTGGATCTATCCAAGGAACTGAACTGCGAATTCGCCAATTTCTATTCCGCCATGGCCTATCCGGGCTCGGGACTCTATACCCAGGCGGTGGAAAACGGCTGGCCGCTGCCTGACAGTTGGGCCGGTTATTCCCAGCACTCCTATGACTGCAAGCCGCTCCCCACCGAGCGCTGCTCGGCGGCCGAGGTCCTGAAATTCCGCGACGACGCCTTCCACGAATACTTCGCCGATCCCCGCTATCTGGGCATGGTGGCGCAGCGATTCGGCTGGGAGAC
>JAYTWE010000082.1:0-14303 GCA_043744055.1 Magnetospirillum sp. | reverse complement strand
CGATGGTGAAGGTCAGCGGGTCGATCAGCAGGTCGGATTGCGGCAGGCCGTGGCGGGTGCAGGCGAAATCGACCAGGCGGGCGGCGACGTCGAGTTTTTCCTGCGGCGACTTGGCCATGCCCTTCTCGTCGATGGTGAGCGCGATGACGGCGGCGCCGAAGCGCCGCGCGAGGATGAGGCGGTCGGCGCCGGCCTTCTCGCCATCCTCGAAGTTGATCGAGTTGATGATCGGCTTGCCGCCGTGGAGCTTCAGCGCGGCCTCGATGACCGGGGTTTCCGTGCTGTCGATGACGAGGGGGGAGTTCACCGAGGCGGTGAAGCGGCGGATGACCTCGTTCATTTCGACGATTTCGTTGCGGCCGACGAAGGCGGTGCAGACATCCAGCGTATGGCTGCCTTCCTTGACCTGCTCACGGGCCATGGCGGTGATGCCGTCCCAGTCCTCGGCCTCTTGCAGATCGCGGAACTTCTTTGATCCGTTGGCGTTGCAGCGTTCGCCGATGGCGAGGAAGGCGTTTTCCTGGCGGAGCGGGACTTGGGAATAGAGCGAAGCCACCGACGGAACCCAATGAACCGACCGCTTCACCGGAGTGGGGCGGTATCCACTGCCAAGGCGCTTCAGCATCTCGTTGGTGGCGCTGATATGGGGCGGCGTGGTGCCGCAGCAGCCGCCCAGCAGATTGGCGCCCGCCGCCACGAAGCGTTCGTGCCAGACGGCCAATTCGTCGGGTTGGAGAGGGTAATGGGTCTTGCCGTTCACCAGTTCCGGCAGACCGGCATTGGGCTGGATGGAGACGAAGCCGTCCCAGTTGTCGATCAGCCACTTGAAGTGCTCGCCCATCTCCTGAGGACCGGCGGCGCAGTTCAGGCCCATCAGCGGCACATTCAGCGAGCGCACCACCGTGGCGGCGGCGGCGATATCGGCCCCCACCAGCAAGGTCCCCGTGGTCTCCACCGTTACCTGGACGAAGATAGGAATATCCTTGCCGGCAGCGGCGCAGGCGACCTTGCAGCCATTGACGGCGGCCTTGATCTGCAATGGGTCCTGGCAGGTCTCCACCAGGAAGGCGGAAACCCCGCCCGCAATCTGACCGGCGGCCTGGATCACATAGGCGGCTTCCAGCTCGTCATAGCCGATATGGCCCAGGGTCGGCAGCTTGGTGCCCGGCCCGATGGCCCCCAGGACAAAGCGGGTTCGACCGTCGCCCTTGAACTGATCGGCGGCTTCCCAGGCCAGTTCGATGGCGAGGCGGTTCAGCTCCTCGGCCTGATCGGCGATACCGAATTCAGCCAAGGTGATGGGAGAGGCTCCGAATGTATCGGCCTCCACCATATCGGCTCCGGCCTCGAAATAGCGGGCATGGATGCCGCGAATCACGTCGGGGCGAGACTTCACCAGGATTTCGGTGCAGTTCTCCAGCCCCATGAAGTCCTTGTCCACCGACAGATTCATGGCCTGGACCAGGGCGCCGGTGCCGCCGTCGCACAGAAGAACCCGGCTTGAGAGATGGTCGAGGATATTGGTCATGTCAGGCGTCCTATACGGCGGTGGCGGCGGATTTCGCCCGCACGCCCAGGATATGGGAGATGGCATAGGCGAGATCGGCGCGGTTCAAGGTGTAGAAGTGGAACTGTTCCACCCCTTCGGCAGCCAGGATGCGGCACTGCTCGGCGGCCATGGTGGCGGCCACTAGGCGGCGGGTCTCGGGGTCGTCGTCCAGCCCTTCGAACAGATTGGCCATCCATTGGGGAATACTGGCCCCGCACGCCCCTGAAAACTTTTGTACCTGGGTGAAATTGGTCACCGGCAGGATGCCGGGCAGGACGGGAACCGTGATTCCCGCCTTGGCGCAACGTTCCTGAAAGTTCAAGAACACCGCCGGATCGAAGAAATACTGGCTGATGGCTCGGGTTGCTCCAGCGTCGATCTTGCGCTTCAGATTATCAAGATCGAACTGAGCCGACGGCGCGTCGGGGTGCTTTTCGGGGTAAGCCGCCACGGAAATCTCGAAATCGGCGATGCGCTTCAGGCCCTCCACCAGATCTGCGGCATAGGCATAGCCATCGGGATGGGCGGCATAGGCTTGACCTTCGGGCATGTCGCCACGCAAAGCGACGATGTGGCGGATGCCTTCATCCCAATAGCGCCGGGCGATGTCGTCCACTTCGCCCTTGGCATGGCCGACGCAGGTCAGATGGGCGGCGGGCTTCAATTTGGTCTCGCGGGCGATGCGCACCACGGTTTCGTGGGTGCGTTCCCGCGTCGTGCCGCCCGCGCCATAGGTCACCGAGACGAATTGCGGCGCCAGGGGTTCCAGGCGTTGAACGCACTCCCACAGCGATTGCTGCATCTTTTCGGTCTTGGGCGGAAAGAATTCGAACGAGACGCTCACCGGGCGGCGCGAGGCGGCGGCGATGGGCAGTTCGGACAGGGGGAGGCTCACGCGGTCGCTCCTTTGGCAGGTTTCTCAGCCGTCCAGACCACCACGGTCAGGGGCTTTCCCGGCAGACGGGATGTGGAGGTGGGCATCAGCCCGGCGGCACGCAACCAGCCATCCACCTCGGCATCGGAAAAGCCGAGCCGTCGATGGGCATGTTGGTCACGCAAAATCTCTAGGTCATGAGGGGCGAAGTCCACGATGGCCAGACGCCCGCCCGGCTCCAGCACACGGGCGGCCTCGGCCACCAGCAGACTGGGTTCGGCGGCATAGTGCAGCACCTGGTGGATGGTTACCGCATCGGCGGCATCGCCGGGAAGCGGGAGATGGGTGATGTCGCCCTGGCGCACCATGCAATTGCGTAATCCCGCACGTTCCAGGTTGGCGCGGGCCACCGCCAGCATTTCGCGTGATAGGTCGATGCCGACGGCACGATCCACTTGAGGGCCGAGCACTTCCAGCACCCGTCCGGTGCCGGTGCCCATATCCACCAGATCGCGGACCCGGCGACCGGCGAAGACATCGACCAGCGCTTTTTCCACCTCGCATCCGTCCACATGGAGCAAGCGGATCTGATCCCACCGCGAAGCGTTGTCGCTGAAATAGCTCTGCGCCTTTTCGGCGCGTGTCGCGCGGATGGCGGCCAGACGTTGCTGATCCGTGGCCAGGGTCTGGTCACCCATGGGCACCAGATCAAGGAGATGACGCGCCAGACTGGCGTTGAGCCCCTTGGCGGCCAGACGGTAAAACACCCAGGCTCCCTCGGGGAAGCGGTCCAGCAGACCGGCGTCACACATCAGTTTCAGGTGGCGGGAGACACGGGGTTGGCTTTGCCCCAAAATTTGAGTCAGCTCGGTAACGGTCAGATCGCCTTGGGCAAGCAGGGTGAGCAGACGAAGCCGTGTCGGCTCGGCCGCAGCCCGCAATCCCGTCAGCACTGTTTCCACCAGAGCCCCTCCAAAACATATAAACATATCTTTATACGAACTTCTGGTGCGGCGCCATAGGGTGTTTACCCCGTGATGCAATTATGCAACACGCAAGACTTCGGATGGTTTCCCCCACTTAGCCCCCTAGCCTTTCCGCCAGGACTATGGTACCTCGGAAAGTAGGGCCTCCATGGTTCTTGGTAGGCAATGATTCGGCCGTCCGTCAGGTAAAAATAAGGTGCGAGATCAATGACCGTGAAACGTGCAAGCCGCTCCGTCGTCACCCGCATCGCCGGGTCGATTCTCGCCCTCGCCATGGTGGCGGGTTGCGCCACGCCGCCTCCCGCCGATGACAAAGAAGCCGTTGCTGAATGGGAGCAGGTCAATGACCCGCTGGAACCCTTCAACCGCAACGTCTTCGCCTTTAATCTGGCGGCCGACACCTATGCGATCAAGCCAGCCGCTCAGGCCTACCGCGCCGCCGTGCCGAAGTTTGGCCGCGACCGCATTCATAATGTCTTGACCAATCTGAACAGCCCGCTGACGTTCGCCAACGACCTGCTGCAGGGGGAGCCTGATCGCGCCGTCCAGACCCTGTTCCGCGCCATGCTGAACACCTCTTTCGGTCTGCTGGGTTACGCCGATGTGGCGACCGAGGCTGGCATTCCCGGTCATGAAGAAGATTTCGGCCAGACTCTGGCGGTTTGGGGGATTGGCGAAGGCCCGTTCCTGATGCTGCCGATCTTCGGCCCATCCAATCCGCGTGATACCGTGGGGCTGGTGGCTGAAATGTTTGCCGATCCCTTCGATATCGCCGTAGCCAATGCTGGCAAGGAATGGATTTCTTATACCCGCCTCGGCTTCACTGGCCTGGACAAGCGTGAAAGCTTACTCGACACTCTAGACGAGATCGAGCGGACCTCGTTGGACTACTATGCTTCGTTGCGGTCGCTGTATCGTCAGCATCGCGCTTCGGAGATCAAGAATGGTCGAGGAGGCCCGACCAAGGTTCCCGCTCCCGGCATGACCGGCAGCGCTGCGCCCGCCCGCAACGATGAGTTGTCTCAAAAGGCGCAGTGACCCATGATTTTCCGTAGAACATTTTTCGCGGCCCTTGCCGGACTGTTGGTTTGTCTTGCCCACGGCCCATCTTCCGCCAGTGCTGGCGAGCAGGAGCCGAAGGCTTTCGTCAATTACCTTGCCCAGACGGCCATGGAAACCATGACCACCAAGGGCTTGACCGATCATGACCGGGCCAATCGCTTTCGCTCGCTGTTCACCTCAGAGGTGGACTTGCCCGAAATCGGTAAATTCGTTCTTGGTCGCCACTGGGCCAACGCAACGCCTGAGCAGCGGCAGGAATTCCTGAAGTCCTTCGAAGACATCGTAATCCTGACTTGGTCATCTCGGTTCAAGGATTACGGTGGTGATCTTCGCCATTCCGTTACCAATGTCAGCGACGAAGGTGGGCGCGGCATTACCGTTGATTCCAAAGTGGACCGCCAGAATCAGCAACCCATCGCACTCCAATGGCGGCTGAAACAGACCGATGCCGGTCTGCGCGTAGTGGATCTGGTGGTGGAGGGCTCGTCCATGTCCATCACCTATCGCTCGGAATATGCTGCGGTGATTCAGTCGAATGGCGGCAAGCTCGACGGGCTGCTGGCAGCCTTGCGCACCAAGCTGGTCGAATTGAAAGCCACTCAGGCCACCAAATCCAACTAAACCGTTCGCGTGTAAACCGCCAACGGTTTAGTGCTGCTCCACGCTGAACGGGGCCGGGGGGGCACCGGCGCACCAGCGTCGCCACATGATCCGAAAGGCATCTTCCAGCTCGGTCACATGTGTATTCACATCAAGCAGCGAAGAGGCGGTAAAGGCTTTCCGTAGCGTTCGGCGGTACTGCTTTCGGCGAGCGAAATCCCCAGCGAGATCCGCGGCGATCTCCACATATTCAGCCTTGGTCCGCGCCGCCAGTTCCGGCGCCCCGATCCGGCTGAGATGGCTATAGCCGATCCGGCCGCACACGGTTTCACCAATCAAGGTCACCACCGGAACGCCCATCCATAATGCGTCTTCGGTGGTCCGTCCTCCGGCGAATGGAATGGTATCAAGCATGATATCCACTCGGTTGTGCAGGTCCATATGGCCGTCATCGGACAAAAAGCCGATCAGCTCCACACGCTCGGGGGCGATGCCGTGCTCGGCCATGCGGGCAAGCAGCCGCGAGCGGTTGTAAGGCCGGTCAAGCATCAGGCCCTTCACCAGCATTTTTGATCCCGGCACCCGCGCCAGAACCGCCGCCCAAAGTTCTAACGTTGCGTTGGAAAGCTTTGTCGGATTATTGAAGCTGGCGAAGGTTACCGCGTCCCCTTCCGAAGCAGGTTCATGGCAAATGGGCCATTCCTGGGCAAAGCTGGTGACTTGGAACCCGCTTGGAAGCTCCACTACGTTTTCGGTGGCGCAGGTTTGCATGGCGCCATCGAAATTCATCCAGCGGTCGCCGATGGCGTAGTCGATGGCGCTAAGTCCGGTGGTGAGCCCCTGAATCAGATAATTGACCTGAATCGGGGCTGGCTTCCTGGCGAAGACCGGCAGCCGGTTATCCAGCCAATGACCGATGGGATTGATAAGGATGTCGATACCGTCGGCCCGGATTTTATGGGCAACCGCATCATCGGAGAGGTCATGGACATCGGTCCAGTGATCCGCCAATCCCATCAGCCGTTGCGTGACCGCATCGGGATGAGGGACATGGGCATAGACATATACCGAGAACTGGTCGCGGTGATGCCCTCGAAACAGGGGCTCCATATTGCCAGCCAGAACATGCTTTTGCAGGGATGGCGATAGATAGCCGATACGAAGCGGCCGCTCGGGGTCTGGCGAATTACCATAAGTCGCCGTGGCCCGCTGCTGGCTGAAAGCAGCATCAAACAAAGCCCCGGCCTCCTTGGTTGCCACAAAAGCCTCCTCTGCCGAAAGTTCGGCGATAAGAGGCACGGTAATGGCGATATTGGACGCGGCCATCAGCCAGGACGGGTCAAGCTCGAATGAGCGGCGAAAGCAAGCGACCGCCTCGGCGGCTTGCCCCAAGTCCTTCAAGGCATTGCCCAAATTGTTATGAGCCGCGGAATTATCCGGCTCAAGCTTGAGGACTTTGCGGAAGCAAAGGGAAGCCTCGTCAAGCAAGCCTTGCTCTTGAAGCGCGATCCCCAGATTGGACAAAGCCAGGACGTAGTCTGGTTGCAAAGCGATGGCCTTGCGATACGCCGTAACGGCCGCATCCAGCATACCCTTGCTCTTCAGGGCCGAGCCAAGGTTGAAATGGTACAAGGCCACCTTGCCGTTCAACGCGATGGCTTGGCCGATCAGCTGGATGGCTCCGTCTTCCTGTCCAACCTGAAGGGCGATCATACCGAGGCGGTGCAGGGATTCCACATGGCGGGGCTCGTTTGCCAGGACGTGCCGATAGAGCTGTTCCGCCTGGGCGAGGTGTCCGGCTTGATGGTGCCAAAGCGCTTGGTTGAATGCCTGTTGAAGCAGGGGATTCGCAGTACGGGATGGGGCGGGCTTTAATTTCTGGTTCGCCCGGCGCTGACTGCGATTCATCACTCCGCCATTTCCTTGTTTCTCTATATTCAGTGCACGTAAGAACAAAGGGCTCTGCCCTTCACCCGCAAGGGACGAGGTCCCTTGACCCCATTCCTAATAACCCAATGGGATCAAAGGGCCTCGGCCCTTTGCGGGCGTGGGCGGAGCCCGCATTCTTTCTCGATTCCTACTCCGCCGCGTCGGATTTGGGCGGCGGCACCACATCGGGCAGACCGGCGAAGCGGCGCAGCATGGCGAAGCGTCGGCGGATATTGGCTTCTGCGGTATTGACCAGTCCGCGATAGCGTTCAGGGTCGGCGCGCTCCACCATCTGGAATCGGGCTTCGCCTTTCATGAATTCGGCCAGATGCCCGTTGGGCTCTTTGCTGTCCAGGGTCAGCGGGCTTTCATTGGTACCCAGCTTGCGCGGGTCCCACCGGTAAAGCGGCCAGTATCCGGCATCCACCGCCATTTTCTGCTGATCCAGGCCATGGGCCAGATCGTAGCCATGGGCGATGCAATGGGAATAGGCCACGATCAGCGAGACGCCGGGCCAGCTGACCGCGTCTTGGAACGCGCGGACGGTCTGCACATCTTTGGAGCCGAAGGCGATATTGGCCACATAGACGTCTTCATAGGCCATGGCCATCATGCCCAGATCTTTTTTGGGCAGGGTTTTGCCGGCGGTGGCGAACTTGGCCGAGGCCCCGATGGGAGTCGCCTTGGATTGCTGACCACCGGTATTGGAATAGACCTCGGTATCCATGACCAGGATGTTGACGTTCTTGCCCGAGGCGAAGACGTGATCCAGGCCGCCAAAGCCGATGTCATAGGCCCAGCCGTCACCGCCGACGATCCACACCACTTTTTCCACCAGATAATCGGCGACCTGTTCCAGGCGGCGCGCCAGCGGGTCGTTGATGGGGGACAACTGGCGGCGAAGCTCTTCGATCCGGGTCCGCTGAACGGCGATCAGGACTTCGGTGCTCTGGTCGGCATGGGCGATTTCATTGGCGAGCCGCTCGGGGACCTTGCCCTGGCCAGCCAGGGCGGTGAGCAAAATGCGGGCATGGTCCTTGTGGCGGTCGAGGGCGAGGCGGAAGCCGAAGCCGAATTCCGCGTTGTCCTCGAACAGGGAATTGGCCCAGGCCGGGCCACGGCCCTCGGCATTGACGCTATAGGGGGTGGACGGCAGGTTGCCGCCATAGATGGATGAGCAGCCGGTGGCATTGGCGATCATCAGGCGGTCGCCCCACAGCTGGGTCATCAGCTTCAGATAGGGAGTCTCGCCGCAGCCGAGGCAAGCGCCGGAGAATTCGAACAGCGGCTGGAGCAGTTGGGCGCTTTTCACCGTGGGCGCTCCCAGCTTTTCCTTGTCCACTTCGGGCAGGGTGAGGAAGAAGTCCCAATTGGTCCTCTCGACCTCCAAGATGGGGGTCTTGTCTTCCATGCGCAGAGCCAGGCGCGAGGGGTCCTTCTTATCCTTGCCGGGGCAGACCTTGACGCACAGCGTGCAGCCGGTGCAGTCCTCGGGAGCCACCTGGATAATATAGGCGTCGCCCTTGAACTCGTTGCCGCGATAGTCCATGCGCTTGAAATCGGCCGGGGCCTTTTCCATGTCGGCGGGCGAGGCCACCTTGGCGCGGATGGCGGCGTGCGGGCAGACCAGGGCGCATTTGTTGCACTGGATGCACGGCCCCTGATCCCAGACCGGAATCTCGGCGGCGATGTTGCGGCGCTCGTACTGGGCGGTTGCGGTGGGCCATACGCCGTCTATGGGGAAGCACGACACCGGCAGCAGATCACCGTGATTGCCCAGCATCATGGCGGTGACGCGCTTGACGAAATCGGGCGAGTTGTCGGGCACGATGGGTGGTTTGGCGCGATCCGAGGTGACGGCTGCCGGAATGGTCATCTGTTCCAGATTTTCCAGAGTCTGATCCACCGCCTCGAAATTCTTGGCGACGATCTTTTCCGACTTGCGGCCATAGGTCTTTTCGATGGCCTTCTTGATATGGCCGATGGCCTCGTCGCGGGGTAAAACCCCCGACAGGGCGAAGAAGCAGGTCTGCATGATGGTGTTGATGCGGTTACCCATGCCGGTGGCCATGGCCACCTTGCGGGCGTCGATCACATAGACCTTCAGCTTCTTGTCGATGATCTCCTGCTGGACCTCGCGCGGCATGTAATCCCACGCCTCGTCCTTGGAATAGGGCGAGTTCAGCAAGAAGGTGGCGCCGGGGGCGGCATAGCGCAGTACTTCGTACTTATCGAGGAAGACGAAGTGGTGACAGGCGACAAAGTCGGATTCTTCCAGCAGGTAGGCCGACTGGATGTGATCGGGCGAAAAGCGCAGATGGGAAATGGTGATGGCGCCCGACTTCTTCGAATCGTAGACGAAGTAGCCCTGACCCTGGAACCCGGCATTCTCGGCGATGATCTTGATGGAGTTCTTGTTGGCGCCCACGGTGCCATCGGCGCCCAGGCCGAAGAAGACGGCGCTTTTCACCTTGGGCTGGTCCAGGCGGAACGAGGTGTCCACCTCCAGCGACAGATGGGTGACGTCATCATTGATGCCGACGGTGAAGTGAACCTTGGGCTTGGGCTTCGCCAGTTCATCGAACACCGCCTTGACCATGGCGGGGGTGAATTCCTTGGAGGCCAGGCCATAGCGTCCACCGATCACCACCGGATCGGCCATGACGGTGACGCGGCGACCGGCGGCTCTGGATTCGTGCAGCGCGGCCAGGACGTCCAGATAGAGCGGCTCGCCGATGGAGCCGTGTTCCTTGGTGCGGTCCATGACGGCGATGGCCTTGGCGCTGGGCGGCAGCGCCGAGACGAAGGCATCCACCGCGAAGGGGCGGTACAGGCGGACTTTGAGGACGCCCACTTTCTCGCCCTTGGCCACCAAGGCGGAGACGGTTTCGTGAACGGTCTCGGCCCCTGATCCCATGATGATGACGACCCGCTCTGCTTCCGGGTGACCCACATAGTCGAACAGCTTGTACGACCGGCCGGTCAGGGCGGCGAAGCGGTCCATCTCCTGCTGCACGATGCCGGGGCAGGCGTCATGCCAGCGGTTGCGGGCTTCTTGCATTTGAAAGAAGGTATCGGGATTCTGGGCGGTGCCGCGCAGGGTCGGATGATCCGGCGACAGCGAGCGGTCGCGATGGGCCTTGATGGCCGCCTCATCCATGAGCGAGTGCAGGTCGTCGTCGGTCAGTTCCTCGATCTTGGCCACTTCGTGCGAGGTGCGGAAGCCGTCGAAGAAGTGGAGGAACGGGATGCGCGAATGCAGCGTCGAGGCATGCGCGATGGCCGCCATATCGTGGGCTTCTTGCACCGAGGCGGCGCCCAGCATGGCAAAGCCGGTCTGGCGGCACGCCATGATGTCGGAATGATCGCCGAAGATGGACAGGCCATGGGTGGCGATGGTCCGGGCGGTGACATGCATGCAAAAGCTCGTCAGCTCGCCGGCGATCTTATACATGTTGGGAATCATCAGAAGCAGACCCTGGCTGGCCGTGAAGGTGGTGGCCAGAGAACCCGCCTGTAATGCGCCGTGGACGGCACCGGCGGCACCGCCTTCATGCTGCATTTCGGCGACTTCAGGGATCACGCCCCAGATGTTCTTGCGATGCTCGGCCGACCACTGGTCCGCCAGTTCGCCCATGGTGGAAGACGGCGTGATCGGATAGATCGCCGCCACCTCGCTGACCCGGTATGCCACAGAGGCGCAAGCCTCGTTGCCGTCGACCGTGATCAAAGCTCTGTCTGCCATGTGGTGTCCCACTCTCTGCTGCGTTGTCAACGCCTCGGGGCGGCTGGAAATCTCTGTTCCCGTTGCCAGCCAAAGGTTTTGCAGAATAGACAGTGGTTCTGATTCATCGCAAGTCCCTTACGTAAAGGACAGCGATAAAGCAACATAGTTACCGATGGTGCAAATTAGAGTTATTTGACGGATAGATGCCTTTGAGGTGGCCTGATAGCGGCGAACATTTAACCGGATGTTCGCCGCTATGGCTGTGCTTATGCCGTCCGGATTTCCTTGATGAACCCGGCGACTTCCCGAGCCAGTTGATCCGAAGCGCCTTTCAGACTGTCGGCGGCACTGAAGACCTGATCGGCCATCATCTTGGTTTCTTCCGCCGCTCCAGAGACAATTGCGACATTTTCGGCGGCTTGGGCGGTGCCGTGGGCGGCCTGCTCCACCGAGCGGGCGATTTCACTGGTGGCGGCTCCTTGTTCTTCGACTGCGGCGGTGATAGCGGCAGAGAGCTCGTTGATATTTTCAATGGTGCCAGAGATGGAGTGGATGGCGGAAACCGCTGATTGGGTTTCGGTTTGGATGGCGTTGATCTGAGTTCCGATTTCCTCGGTGGCTTTGGCGGTCTGGTTGGCTAAGTGCTTGACCTCGTTGGCGACCACGGCAAAGCCCTTGCCCGCATCGCCAGCCCTGGCGGCTTCGATGGTGGCGTTGAGCGCCAGCAGATTGGTTTGGGCCGCGATATCGTTGATGAGCTTGACCACTTCACCGATTTTCTGCGCCGCATCGGCCAGACTGCGCACCATACGGTCGGTTTCACCGGCCTGGCGAACCGCATCGCGGGAAATATCGGCGGCGTGAGAGACCTGACGGGAGATCTCGGTCACCGAAGACGACAGTTCCTGGGTGGCGGCGGAGACGGATTGGACATTGGCGGTGACCTGGGATGTCATGGCGGTCACGTTGCCGGACTGGATCATGGTTTCCTGGGCATTGTGGGACAGGGTCTGAGAATTGCCCAGCAGCGAGCCCGACGAGATGTCGATGAGATCCACCACGCCCTTGACGCGGTCCTCCAGACTTTGGGCGACGCGGTTCAGTTCTTCCCGACGCTTGATCTCGGACTGACGGTCCAACTCTTCCTTTTCCAGGGTGCTGTAGCCAAGCTTGGCTTTGAGGGCGCGGAGGAGGGCGTGCAGCTGATCGAATTCCCGCATTTCAGCGACAGGAATTTCATGAGTCTGATTTCCCGATGCAATGGCGTCGAAATGGCGTTCCATGGATTTGAGAGGAGCGCGGATACCGTTGAGAATCCAGATGCCGAGGATCATGGAGAATGTGACGGCAAGGGCGAGGATGACGAAGATTGTGACTTTCAGGCTGGCTCCGTGCTGCTCGGAAGCCTTGAAAGTGCTTCCCGCATCCTTGGCTTGAAAAGCGATCAGGGCGGTTAAGTCCTTATGGGCTTCGTTGAATGTCTGGCGCATATGGTCACCCATATGCTTGCCAAGGGCATTGGCATCACCCTTGCGCGCCAGATCAATGGCAGGGGTCAGGCCCTGGTCGCGGTACACTTGGCGGGCCTTGCTGAAGGTTTCGGCAATGCGGCGTTCTTCCGCCGAATGGTTCCCTGTCATATAGCCGTCCCAGAGCTTGGAAATCTGGATGGAATTCGCTTCGACTTCCTTCAGTCGTTCGGCCACCGGCTTCCAATGCTCGTTGCGCAGCAATTCGATTTCGATGGTTGCAATCTGTCGGTAGTTCTCTTGGATCAGATCGGCGATCTCGGCCAGGGCAATGGCGGGAAGGGTGTTTTCCTCGTACACATTTTTCAGGTCCAGACCCATGGAATTCATGCCGGAATAGCCGACACCGCCCACCAGCAGCATCAAGAGGCCGATGATGCCCAGTACTCCGCCCAGGCGCCCGGCGATGCTGCTTGTCAGATTGCTCAGACGCCCGCCCAGGGACAGGGAAATGACTCGTCCGTCCTTGATGGCCATTCCCTTGGCGCGGCCGGTGCGGAACAGCTCGTAGGCTTTTTCTGTTTCGGACACTTGCGCTCGGCTGGGCTTGGACCGGATGGAGATGTAGCCTGCGATCTGCCCGTTCTCCATGAATGGAGTAACATTGGCGCGGACCCAATAGGAATCGCCGGACTTGCTGCGGTTTTTAACAAAGCCCTCCCAAGGGCGGCCCGCTTTGATGGTCCCCCACAAATCGGCGAAAGCTTCTTTCGGCATATGGGGGTGGCGGACCAGATTGTGGGGCGAGCCCAACAGTTCGGCTTCGGTGAAGCCGCTGATTTCGGCAAAGGCCTTGTTGACGAAGGTGATCTTGCCACCCGCATCCGTCTTGGAAACCAGGAGGTCGCCCTCTTTGAGTTCTACTTCACGATTGGTGACCGGTCCGTTATCGCGCATAGCCGTCTTCCTTACCTCGGGGGCACTGGGGCCACTCACCCTGAACGGCATGGAGTGGCTTATGCCTTTAGAATGTGCATGCCGGGCGTGTCTTTCAACCACATGCTCGGTGGTTTTACCGTCCCTTAACCGAATGGGCCATATCATCAGGATCGTGCGCGGAGATTTGCAGTGCGCGGGGTAAGGTGCTAGTATCTTGTGATAGAATGTGTTCGCACTTTGATGCGAGTGATTGACGACAGCAACAGAAACGGTTGCGCTCCTGAACCGCCAGAAAGAGGTTCTCGCCATGGTCAGCATAACGTCCCCCTATGATGCCGCAGCCCGAGGCGCGACCAATTTACTGCGAAATTCCAGCAATTCACGCAATTCGGGCTTGTTCGATGCCTTGTCAGGCGCAACCACTGAATCGTCGGGACAGGCGGTGTTCGACATTTTGGGCGGGCATACGGGGGAGACGCAAAGTATCAATGGAATTTTGCAAAAGCAAAAGATCGATAACGCTAAGAGTAGCATTTATCGCAATGCTGCCGCGCGCATTGATTATATCCAGCAAGGAAAGTTAGAGCCCAAGTCTGATTGGGAGAAGGTCGTTGGCTATGCCATGAAAAAGGGGCTGCCATCGGTTACTTTCATTGACGATACAGGTAATGTGCAGTCGCAGCTTCAATCTGAATCAGCTCTTGCCAAGTTCAATACTCAGCAGCAGACCCGACTGCTCGAAACCATGGATCAGATCGGCGTCATGGCGCAAAAGATCCAGGCCAACGCCACCAATGACAGCTGGCTGGCCAAGTTGAAGGGGGCTGGCAACGATCTGTATCTGGTGGCCAATCTGGTGTTGCAGCCGCAGAAAACGACGCCGAACAATTGGGAACAGACCGGTGTCTTGCTGGTCAACAATGGCCAGCCCATGAAGATTTCGCTGGATGCCAAGGGTGAACTTCAGTCCACGGACCAGCGCTATGATCCGTCGGTCACTGATTTGCCGGAGAGTCTGCGAACCACGTTGTTAACTGCCATTCGGGAAATCCCGGATATAATCCATAATGGCACCGCCCTTAAGCAGTGGGAGCTGGATGCGGCCAATTTTGCCCAGTCCAAAGTTCCCTACTACCTTGATATCGACCCCATCACCAGGGTGATTTCA
>JAYTWE010000081.1:0-6514 GCA_043744055.1 Magnetospirillum sp. | reverse complement strand
CCACGCGCCGAGCTTCCGCGCGGTGCTCGAGGATGTGTGGCCGCAGCTCGAGGCGCGCGTCGACCCGGTGAGCGGAACGCTGACGATGCCGTCACGTGAGATGGTCAAGCTGGCGCTCGCGCACAAGCACATCACGGTCAAGGCGCGCACCGTCAATCAGCGGCTTTGCCACCAGATCTGGATGGACCAGTTCTACTGGTACGTCGATGAGGACACGCTGATCGGCTACCAATGGCCCGTCGCACTGGTCGCCCTTAAGCCAGAGCGCGTGGTCCTTGAGCCGAAATTGATGTTCGACTACGGCTTCATCCCGGATATCTGCCCAACAGCTGAAAAATATTACATATCGGATTCTGATGATTTTTTTATCATCGAGCCCCAGGCCCGTATGTCGGGCCAGGATCTGGTTCGGTTGGGCTGGATCGAACCGGCTGCCATCTCCGCCGACCTCTCACGATGGACTACCGCCGAACATCGCGAGTGCGGCAGGCAGATGCATATCTTCCATTGCGCGGACTTGCCTCTGGACCTAGATGCGGTCGCGGCTGAGTCGCGCACCTATATGTCGGGGATAATGGCCCTCCTGGCTCCACCCCTTCCGCACGACGATCATCCGTTGTTCCGAGACTGGTGGGCCTCCGTGGTCGAGCGTATCCATAACCCCATTATTGAGACTGAAATATCGACTTCCGCCGACGTCAGAAACTTTCTTTCCGCCGTATTTCGCCGAACCGTATTCTATCGCAGCGCTGCTACACTTTATCGCATTCTGTTCGGCGGCTTGGCTAATATACGGTCCACCCACCCACTCTGGGGTGACCTCACGGAGGTTGTCGATACGGTAAGGAGCGTTCGGGCAGGGGGCGGAGCCATCGGCTGGATTTTGTCCGGCGATACCTCTTTGTCGCGGGTTGTTGCCTCCGACGACATCCAAATTCCATTGGCGGATATGGCGGTGGACAAGACTAACGCCAGCACGCGGTCTGATCCTCAACTGGATCTCTGTGTGATTGAGGTCCCCATCGATGAAATCGGTGTCCTGGAGAGGGTGTACAATCGCGCGCGCGCGGCCATCTGCGATGGCGGCCGCATTTTGGTGCGGATTGATAACGGCATCGGTCGGGCGGTTAAAGCCAATGACCTGATATTTTGCCAAGCAGCTCTTCCGGACAAAGACCTCTCCGAGGCCCACTTCTACGGAACCCGCATGACCCGCCAACTGCGGGACGTTTACCTGCGTGCGGCGTTGGGTCTGTTCAGGTACCCTAAAATACGGTTGATGCGGATTTCGGTGACCCTGCTGCTGCTCGCCCCATTCTGCTGGTTGGCCAATTGCTGGTCGCGGCCATCGGCAGCCCCGGAGGGACAGATCTGGTCCACCATGGTGATTTCGACGCGGGTCAAAAGGTCCACCGCACGGGGTCGAGTGGTTTCCGGTCATCGTGGTATTACGGTAGGATATTCAGAATCAAGGGCTCATAATACTGTAGTATGAAGTATTTGACGCCGGGCGGAAAGTTGTCGAGCACGAGCTTTTGTCGCCCAGGCTGTAGGCGCGAACGCCACAGATCCTGGAAGTGCTCATGCATGCCGTAGGCAAAGAATCCGTCCGAAAAACTGTTGCCGTAGATGACGGTTGGTGGCAGTAGGCCGGTTCGGAACCGGGGGCGGGTGTGGTACGAGAAATCGAATGGCGGCATTGACGATGCAATGGCGGTAAAATTGGTAAAGTATTCATCTTTTTCCCACGTCCCAAATTCGGTATCCTTGAACAAGTCAACCGAATCTTGGGGTGAGCGGATAACCTCCACCGGGGGCTTGAGTAGGCCGAGATAGCGGCTTTCGATCCCCATGGCGAAGGGCATCTCGACCACGGTGAACTTGCGGCCGGGGCCTGTGTCGTTTCCTTCCTGCGCCTCCAGCCAGGCCAAAATCTCACGGGCGACTATAACCGAGCCGAAATAGTTCACGTGCAGGTCCGTACGGTAGTATGGCGGCAGGTCTGGATTCTCGCGGTAGAAACGCATCATTATCTCACGAGCGTCGATGAAGATGATGCCCGGCTCGTCAGCGAGAAAGTGGCGGAACCGTTCAAGCTCTCCGCCGGGCTGGGTTGAATAGACCCTAGGCGGCAGATAATCGTGTATGACATCATTCTTCGAGGGGAAGCCAACAATCATTAGCTTCACCCCCCGTTTTTCAAGCTCGTGCTTCAGGCCAAGTACCGCGTTGCGCAGATTCATGGCATTGTCGTGCGAGGTTGTGTCGGACTGCTTGAGCTTCTGGGTGAATTCCTTGGCAAAAAGGTAGCCGTCTCCCCCCAAATCCACCTTTGAGCTGTAGCCGAACAGGCGGTAGTCGATTTCGTTTCTCAGCCGGACCAGCAGACCTCGGGTGCCGAAAATGTCGTCGAACCAGGCATTAACCTCGGGTGCCAGAGTCGGGTCGAGAGCCAACACACGCGGCCAAGGATTGGTCACCTCGGACAACTTGCGGCTTTCATCCAAGGGCGGCACCGCGATCAAGGGCAAGACGGTCTGGAGCAACGTCCCGCCCAGGATCAGGAAGAACAGCGACACATAGCCGAGTAGGTGCAGACGCTTTACCATGTCCTAGAACCGAAAGTAGATGAACGGATTGAAGGTGGCGGTGGCCAGGGTGACCAGCGACGCCAACAACAGGATGACCGCGCCTGAGAGGGCTAGCGGGCTGAGTGTCCTCCCGCCCTCTGGCGTCTGTGCCGACGGGTGGGTGATCAGCAATAGGCCGACTGCCAGGGCAGGGAGGCGATCCCCCTCCACAAGTTTCAGAATGGCTAGCGGTTCCAGGGCCGCCGGACGTAGGCCGAACATCATTGCTAAATATTCGACCGCGGCAGTTAGACTATCCGCCCTGAATATCACCCAGCCCAGCATAACTAGGACGAAGGTCGCAGCCGCGCCGCCCACCCCGTGTGGCACAATCCCCCAACGCTGCTTCAGTGCGCGTTCGACGGCGAGAAGTGTGCCGTGATAGAGCCCCCAAACGACAAAAGTCCAACCGGCGCCATGCCATAGGCCGCACAGCAGAAATACTGCCAATAGATTCATATATGTCAGTAATTGCCCTTTTCGGTTGCCGCCAAGCGGGATATACAGGTAGTCACGGAACCAGCGCGATAGCGTCATATGCCAGCGCCGCCAGAATTCTGTGACGCTATGTGCCTGGTAAGGCTGACGAAAGTTCTGCGGAAAGCTGAATCCCAGCATGCGACCAAGGCCGATGGCCATATCCGAATAACCCGAGAAATCGTAGTAGATCTGTAGGGTGTAAGCTACCGCGCCCAGCCATGCTATTGCCGAGCTCTGGACTCCCGCCCCTCCTCCGCCGAATACCACATCGGCCACCACCCCCGCCGGGTCAGCCAGCAAGGTCTTCTTGGCCAAGCCAATGCTGAAACGGACGGCGCCCTCGGCCGTTCCTTGCAGACTATGACGTCGGCTGGTCATGGCGTCACACACCTCGCTGTACCGCACGATAGGGCCGGCGATCAACTGGGGAAACAGGGTGTGGTAGGCGGCAAAATCCAGCAGACGCCGTGCTGGACGCACATGCCGAGTATAAACATCGGCGATATAGGAAATCGCCTGAAATGTGTAGAACGAGATCCCGATGGGAAGTTCCCCTCCCAGCGGTTGGTCCGCGTGGGGCAGCCCCACCCATCTCAGCAAGGCGGTTAGGTTCACCGATAGAAAGGTGGCGTACTTGTAATGCAATAGAAAGGACAAATTCGCTGCCACGGAGATCCAGAAGATGGCATCGCGCAAACGGCCTGCGCTACGGTCGAGGGCTACCGCTGCCAGATGATTGAACAGGATCGAAACGATCAGCACCCATACCGCCGTTCCGGCCCCAAACGTGTAAAATAGGACGCTGCCAAGCAAAAGAATGGCATTTTTATGACGGTCGGCTGTTAGGTAATAGAGCGCAAAGAATACGGGAATGAAGCCGTAAACGAACAGATTTGAGCTGAAGACCATACTGCGCCCCTGCCCCCGTGCCGATTAGACCGTTGCCGTAGTCACCGTTTCCCATTTGGTTGGCATCGTCTTGAGTGCCGGGTGCGATACCAGACAGTGCCATACCACCGCCTGGAAGGCTTCGGAATGCGGCGTCACCAACGCAGGGTCGACGATGGGCACCACCACCACATGGTCACCGACCTTATGGGTATAGCCATCCGGCCGCCCGACGATCCCGCAGATGGTCGCGCCCAGGTGCTTGGCCAATTGTACAGCCTTGACAAGATTGGGGCTGACATTGCGCTCCAGATCGCCACCACCCACCGACAGCACCAGGATAGCGTCTTTTGCACCCAAGCGGCTGGTCCGCAGCCATTCCGCAAAGACTGTGTCCCAACCTTCGTCATTAGTGCGGGCAGTCAGTTCCGATACGTTGTCGGTCGGGGCATAGGCCTCGATGGAGCATAATTTGCGGAAGTCGTTGACGGCATGGGAGGCATTGCCCGCCGAACCGCCGACGCCGAGAATGAACAGTCGTCCGCCGCGATTCCGGGTTTCTGCCAGCGCCACCGCTATCTTCTCGATGGTCTCGTGATCGATGGTGCGGGCGATTGTGGCGGCTTGCTCGAAAAAGTCGATGACGAAACTCATGGAACACCTGAAGGTGAAATTTTTTGCTGACTGCTTATACCACCAGCTTTCTGCTCTATCTACTCTTGGCCAGAATCAGGGCTATCTGACGATCCGTTATGCGGAGTACGTGGCAGGGGGGGATTCTGCCCCTCCTGCCATCAAAGTTCCATTACGGCTGCAGGCCAAGGTCTGGAAGACGGTCTGAAATAGCGCATGGACGGGCAAAACCATCCAGGGCGTTCCGGAAAATTTACCTTCGGCGAGGTTCTCGCTCTCTCGGAGGGGCTGGGCGAATTTTCCGAAGTCTCGCGGTAGACGCCGATGTCGGCGTGTCCAAACCGGGTGGCTGGATCCGGTGCTGTCGATGAGGGTATATGCCTCCGCCATCTCTTGCGGTTGCACGTACAGGTCCGGCGCCATAACCTCCTCGGCATGGTGGATGGCCGTGCAGCTCTCCATCCCGGTTCCCAGCAGCAAGATAAAGGCGCTGTAGTCCCGCATCAATCCGTAAGGCGAGGTGCCGGGGCAAGGGGTGGTGCCATGATGGTGGGTAGACAGGAGGCTGGCCGCTGCCGGGCCGCAACCGGCAACCGAATGGGTTGGATGTAGGGAGCGATGGGTTGCGAAGGTGGTGCGAAACACTTCGGTCAAGGCGCCTGTATGCGACGGCGTGGCTCGTTCCGAGAAGATTGGATTGGCGGGAGTGACCGTTCGCCAAGTCATGGTTGGCATGAGGATCGTGCCCCCCACCATTTCTTCCAATAACGCTTCGCAGACCGTCTCTGCCCGCAATCCTGTGCGCGAGAGATTGCGGAAGGCCGAATGCACGACGAGCACGCTATCGGGCTGGACGCGCCCCGCTTCCAGCATGGTGCGAATAAGGCGTCGTTCGCCGTTCATGACTCATCGGCCTGAATCCGCATTTCCTCTAAAAGCGGCAGGCAGGCATCCACATCACGAAAGTTGAGGCCGGATAACTGCGGCAGTTCAAAATCCCACCACCGAACAGCTAGCAACCGCTCGATGATGTTTTCGGGAAAGCGATAACGGATGATCTTGGCCGGACAGCCCGCGACGATGGCAAAGGGAGGGACGTCGTGGGTTACCACCGCGCCTGCGCCGAGGACGGCACCATCACCCACATTGACGCCTGCAAGAACTGTCACGTTGTGGCCGCTCCAGACATCATTGCCGATTTTGACCCGCGAGATCATGTCGGGGGTTCTGATTAGACGGTCGAAGTGGTTGTATTCATCGACCCAGTCAAAGGCATGTGGGTGATATTGGAATTCGTTGGTGGACAGCCAGGAGGTCGGATGGTTGAACGGATTGATGCTGGTTCGGGCTCCAAATGAGCAGAAAGCCCCCAGATCCGCGCGGGCGACAAAGCAATCGGCATTCATCCCCAGATATTTTCCCGTCACGACCGCAGGGCCCACCTGAGTGCTGCAATTGAGGTAGAGCGGTCCTGTAATGGTAGAATCGATGATGCGCGCGTTGGGATTGATCTTCATATGTGGGCGGGGGAAAGCGGGAGCAGTCCCGGTGTTTTCATATCGATCAAAGAATATTGGCGTGAAAGTCATCGTACTGATCTTCTGACGTTACGGTCGGGAATGTCTGCATAGCGTGTCATAAGCCGATCACCGGGACATGTATTAGAGAGATAGTGCCCGCTCCACCTTGATGATGGCGCCAATGGTGTCTTCAATCTCGCGAGGGCCGTATTTCTCGTTCACGAACAGATTGAATGAGGAGTCACGGATGGCGCGGGCGTTGGGTGTTTCAAAGTTATCGGCCAGATAAGGTCGGAGATAGTCCCAATCCGCCAGCAAGTAGCGGTAGTGAGGGTTGAGGCCTACACCCTCCCCGGCGACCAT
>JAYTWE010000080.1:0-10361 GCA_043744055.1 Magnetospirillum sp. | reverse complement strand
GTGAATTGTCCCTAGCCTTCGATGGGGCCATAACAGCCGACCGAATCACCACCATCGGACTCGCCGCCCTGCGCCAAGAGGGCAAAGGCGGTTATCCCTGGCGGGTCGAGGTCAAATCAACCCACATCGACCTTTTCATCCAAGATGGCGACGGCGATATGGAGATCGGCGAAGTCCGCCTGAATGGCCTGACCGCCCACATCAGTCGGACCAAGAACGGCGTCCTCGGAATCCCGCCCCCCTCTCCCCCCGCTAAAGTACCAGCAGAAAAATCAGAACCACCCGCCTTTGCCCTGAACCAACTGATGATCGGCGGCAACAGCCGTATTTTGTATTTCGATACCACCATGGCGGAACTGGTTCGGCTGGAAGCCCGCTCGCTCGAAGCCAATCTGACCGATCTGGACAGCGACCGCCCGGATCACGACAGCGGATTCGAGATCAAAGCCGGGATGGGTGAAGCCAGTATCGCCCTGAATGGCGTGATCCGCCCCTTCGCCGAGACTCTGAGCGGCCATCTGGATGGGAAAATTCAAGCCCTCGAACTGCCTCCACTGTCGCCCTATCTGGCCGAGGCCCTGGGGGTCAACCTCAACACCGGTCAGTTCAGCGGAACCTTCAAGGGCGGCGCCGTCAAGGGGGCCTTGGACGGGAGGCTGGAGGTGGAGCTGGCCAACCTCTTCATCGCCCCACCCGATCCCAATGCCCCGGTGGCGAAGAAGATGGAGATGCCCATCGAAACAGTTCTGGACCTGTTGCGTGATAGCGAGGATCGCATCCGCCTGACCTTGCCGGTACGCGGAAATCTGGCCAATCCCGACCTGGATATCAGTGACGCCGTGGCTCAGGCCGTGGCCGGAGCCCTGAAATCCACCATGTTGGCGACCTTGAAACTGGCCTTTCCGCTGGCGGCGCTGATCGAATTGGCGGTGGATGCTGACGACAAATCACGCCTGACCCTGACGCCGCTGAGTTTCCCACCAGGGACCGCCAGCCTATCCGACAATCACCACAAAACCTTAGGCGACATCGCTCAACTGCTAAAGGCCCGCCCCAGCCTGAAGCTTACCCTCTGCGGCAAGGCTGATTCCGCCGACTGGCCCGTTCTGGCCGAACGCCGCCGCGCCACGGATAAGCCGATCTTGTCACGACTGGAACGCCTGGTTGGGGCTGAACGCAAACCCGATGAATTGGGAGAACCTGATCGGGCCGCCATGGCCAGATTAGCGGATTCACGAGCAAATGCGGCGAAGCAATATCTGGTCGATACCATCGGAATCGAAGCCGGTCGGGTTTTCGGCTGCCGCTCCGAGATCGAAGCCGTCACGGGAAAAGGCCCCAGGGTCGAACTGCTTTTGTAGGGAATCCTTGACTTCAACCCCCGTGATGCCTAGCTTCCCAGCCATAATATATGGAGCGGATTCCCCGCCCGCGAACCGGCCTTGGCAAAAAAACTCTTCGTCAGAACCTACGGCTGTCAGATGAACGTCTACGATTCCGCCCGAATGGCGGACGTATTGGCGCCGTTGGGCTATGCCTCGGCCGATGGGCCGGAAGATGCCGACATGGTTATCCTCAACACCTGTCACATCCGTGAGAAAGCCGCCGAAAAGGTCTTCTCTGAATTGGGTCGCTTGAAGGCCCATCAAATCGCCAAGGCGAAAGCTGGTGGCCGGATGATCCTGGCGGTGGCGGGTTGCGTGGCCCAGGCCGAGGGCGAGGAAATCCTTCGCCGCGCCCCCTTCGTCGATATCGTGCTGGGTCCCCAGACCTATCATCGCCTCCCCGAGATGGTGGCCCAGGCGGCTCGTGCCGGTGGTGCAGTGTTGGACACCGAATTCCCGCCAGAGCCCAAATTCGACTTCCTGCCCGATGCCCGTGCCGAGGGCTCCAGCGCCTTCTTGTCGGTCCAAGAAGGCTGCGACAAATTCTGCACCTTTTGTGTCGTCCCCTATACCCGAGGCTCGGAATATTCCCGCCCCGCCCTGGCAGTGCTGGCCGAAGCCCGCTCCCTGGCCGCACAAGGCGTCCGCGAGATCACCCTGCTAGGCCAAAACGTCAATGGCTGGCGAACCGATGACGGCTGGACCCTGGGCCGCTTGATCCGTGCCGTGGCCGAAATCGACGGAATGGAGCGCATCCGGTATACAACCTCGCATCCCCGCGACATGGATGATGACCTGATCGCCGCCCATGCGGACTTGCCGCAGCTGATGCCCTTCTTGCATCTGCCGGTGCAATCGGGCTCCGACCGCATCCTTACCGCCATGAATCGCGGCCATGACCGCGATACCTATTTGCGCCTGGCCGAGCGGTTGAAGCGGGCACAGCCTGATCTGGCTCTGTCTTCGGACTTCATCACCGGCTTTCCCGGCGAAACCGATGCGGATTTCGCCGATACCATGGATCTGGTCCGCCAAGTGGGCTTTGTTCAGACCTATTCGTTTAAATACAGCCCCCGTCCGGGCACTCCCGCCGCTCTGATGCCCAATCAAGTTCCAGAAGCGGTCAAGGAAGAGCGGCTGGCCCAGCTGCAGACCCTGTTGCTTGAACAGACCAAGGTTTTCAACCATTCGTGTGTCGGCCGCGAGATGCGGGTTCTGCTGGACCGTCCCGGTCGTCATGCCGGACAGCTGGTGGGCCGCTCCCCCTATATGCAGCCGGTTCACGTCAAGACCGTCGCCCATTTGATCGGGACCGTAGTTCCGCTGCGCATTACCGCCGTTCACCCCAATTCCCTGGAAGCGGTGCCAGTGTGACCGACACGACCCGCCCGCTGATTCACGAATTCCAGGATAATTCCCGGGCTCGGATTTTGTTCGGTCCCCACAACGCCAATCTGGAGCGGATCGAAAGCCGGTTGGGCGTCGCCCTGGATGCGCGCGGCAATACCGTCACCATTTCCGGCACGCCGGATCTGGTGGCCGAGGCGAATACGGTCCTGGAACATCTGTATGATCTGGCCGGACGCCAGGGTCATATCGAGACCGCCGACGTAGACAGCGCCATGCGTATGGTGGGCCAACCACCCGATTCCGCTGGCCCCCTGGTCATTCGCACCCGCAAGCGTCACATCGCGCCACGCACCCCCATGCAGACCGAGTATATCCGGGCGCTGGACCAGTTTCCGCTGACCTTCGGCATCGGCCCCGCCGGTACCGGCAAGACCTATCTGGCCGTGGCCAAGGCGGTATCCATGATGGTGGCGGGCGAGGTGGACCGCATTATTTTATCACGCCCCGCCGTGGAAGCGGGCGAGCGGTTGGGCTTCCTGCCCGGAGACCTCAAGGACAAGGTCGATCCTTACTTACGACCGCTTTACGATGCGCTGCACGATATGTTGCCCGGCGATCAGGTGGCGAAGAAGATGTTGGCCGGTGAAATCGAAGTGGCGCCGCTGGCCTTCATGCGCGGCCGCACCTTGGCCAATTCCTTCATCATCCTCGACGAAGCCCAAAACACCACCACCATGCAGATGAAGATGTTCCTGACCCGCATGGGCGAACATTCCCGCATGGCCATAACCGGCGACCCCAGTCAGACCGACCTGCCGCCCGGCGTGCGATCCGGCCTTTCCGATGCCATGGAAATCCTGGACGGAATGGAGGGGGTAAGCTTTATCCGCTTCACCGACAAGGATGTGGTTCGTCATGATCTGGTCACACGCATCGTCCGCGCTTACGATAAAGTAGAACGAGCCCGCAAGGACAAAGGACAACCGTGACCACCACCATCGAAATCGACGTTCGCATCGACTGCCCCGCCTGGACGAAAGCTCTGCCGGATGCAGAGGCTCGTTGCGGTCGCCTTGCCGCCACCGCACTGGAAGCGGTCGAGCTGCCCGACGGCGTAGTGGAAATCTCCATCGTGCTGGCCGACGACACCGCTGTCCAAGCGCTGAACCGCCACTGGCGCGGCAAGGATGCGCCGACCAATGTGCTCTCCTTCGCCGCCCTTGACGATGAGGATGCGCCGCTGGCCGATGGGGCGCCGCTCCTGCTGGGCGACGTGATCTTGGCTTATGAGACTACCACCGCCGAGGCCATCGCCCAAGGCAAGCCGCTGGACGATCATTTCAGCCATCTGGTAATCCATGGCATTTTACATCTGCTGGGTTTCGACCACGAGGATGAGGATGAGGCGATAGAGATGGAAGCGCTGGAATCCACCTTGCTGGCGGCGCTGGGCATTCCCGATCCCTATGGAGAGGACAACGAAGGACCATGAACGACCCTGGCGGTAGTAGTTCGCCTCGCGATAGCGGGGCTGGTTCGAAGAAATCTCATAACGGCCACCATGATGAATCCCTGCTGAAGGTGGTTCGTGGTTGGCTTCGGATGCGCCGCCGTCCCAAGGGCATCGAAACGGTTCGAGATGCCCTGGAAGAGCTGATCGACGATCGCGACAGCGCCGAAATTCCCATCGACGACCATGAACGCCAGCTTTTGGGCAATATCTTGCACCTGCGCGATATGGCCGCCTATGACGTCATGGGTCCCCGCGCCGATATCATCGCCGTGGATTCAAAGACCCCCCTTAACGTCCTGATTACTCTATTCATCGAATGCGGCCATTCGCGTCTGCCGGTCTATCGCCGCACCCTGGATGACGTCATCGGCATGGTTCATATCAAGGATCTGCTGGAAGTTCTGGGTCAGGGTAAACCGTTCAATCTGCCCCGCATGGTGCGCCGGGTTCAATTCGTCGCCCCCAGCATGCGCGTCACCGACCTGTTGCTGGATATGCGTTTGAAGCGCGCCCACCTGTCGCTGGTGGTTGACGAATACGGCGGTATCGACGGCTTGGTGACCATCGAGGATCTGGTGGAGCAGATCGTCGGAGAAATCGAGGACGAACATGATCTGGACGAAGAGCCCGACATGATCGACCTGCCCGATGGGATCATCGAAGCCCATGCCCGTACCCCCATCTCCGATTTCGAGGAAAAGGTGGGTGACGTCCTGACCGAGGAAGAACGTGAGGAAGTAGAGACCCTGGGCGGTCTGGTCTTCTTTGTCGCCGGTCGGGTTCCCTTACGCGGGGAACTCATCATCCATTCCGCGGGGCTGGAGTTCGAAGTCCTGGATGCCGACCCCCGACGGGTCAAACGCGTCCGGGTCCGTCGTATGGCCTCTCCCTCGGAGACCAAAACGGAATAATCATGCCTTTCATCACCGCTCTCTCCCTCCGCTTCAAGGCTCTCACCGGGTGGCGTCGCCGCCTTGCATTGTTTTTGCTGGGCTGTCTGGCCGCCTTGGCGCTGCCGCCGCTGCATCTGGCGCCGGTGCTGTTCATCGCCTTTCCCGCCCTGGTTTGGATCTTTGATGCATCACGGTCACGCAAAGCCGCCTTCGGGGCGGGCTGGTGGTGGGCCATGGGCTGGTTCTCAGTGGGGTTCTACTGGATTTCCAACGCCCTGCTGACCGATGCCGCCCGGTTTGGCTGGATGGTTCCCTTCGCCATTTTCGGCCTATCCGGTCTGGTGGCCGCCTTTGTCGGAACCGCCACCGCAGCAGTTCGCGTCTTGCGTGTCGATGGGCCGGGCCGCATTGCCCTGTTGGCCGTGACCTGGACCTTAGCCGAGTGGATGCGGTCCTGGGTTCTGACCGGCTTTCCCTGGAATCCGCTGGGTTCAGTCTGGGACTTCTCACTCCCGATTCTGCAATTCGGCGCGGTCGCCGGGATTTGGGGACTCAGCCTTCTCAGCGCCCTGGTCTTCATGATTCCGGCGCTATTGGCCGAACCCTTGACCCGCAAAGCCAAGATTATCGTCCTCGCCGTCATTCTGGGATTGCCGGCAGCCGGTTGGATCGGCGGAACCATTCGTCTGGCGGGTGCGCCTGATCTGGCAGCCTCCGAGACCTATGTTCCCGGAATCAAGCTACGCCTTGTCCAAGCCGCCTTGGCTCAGGGCAATAAATGGCGCGACGATATGCGCGAATCCAATCTGCGCGAGCATGTGGCGCTGTCGCGATCTCCCGGATTCGAGACCGTCACCACGGTGATCTGGCCGGAAACCGCCGCCTCGTACTTCCTCGATCTGGACGGGTTGCATCGAGAGATAGCCGCTGCCGCCGCACCCTTAGGCGGTCTGCTGCTGACCGGAGCGCCGCGCATCACGCCAAAGGGCGTCGAGCCTCTGCAAGTATGGAACAGCCTGTTCGCGCTCACCTCCAATGCCGAGATCGTCGGGATCTACGATAAATCTCATCTGGTGCCTTTTGGCGAATATGTACCGTTTCGCGGCCTCCTCCCCATCGCCAAGATCACCCATGGCGGCACCGATTTTTCGGCCGGGCCAGGACCACGCACCTTGACCGTGCCCGGACTGCCCCCGTTCAGCCCGCTGATCTGCTACGAAGCCATCTTCCCCGCCGCTGTGGTTGATCTTGATCACGACCGCCCGCAATGGCTGCTGACCATCACCAATGACGGCTGGTTCGGCATGTCGGCAGGCCCCTATCAACATCTGACAGCGGCCCGGATGCGCGCCATCGAAGAAGGGTTACCCCTGGCGCGAGCCGCCAATACCGGTATTTCAGCAGTTTTCGATCCCTATGGCCGCGAGATCGCCCGACTGGCCTTGGGAGCCAAGGGCGTCGTCGATGCCCCCTTGCCCAAGCCGCTGGAGATCACTCCATTTGGCAGATTTGGCAATGCTGCTGCTTTCATCATGATGTTGATCTGCCTTCATCTGGGAGCAGGCAAACGACCAGGGAAAGACTTGGCCGGGAAATAACCTGGGAAATTTTTCCTAAATTTTATCTGCCCCTCCAAGCATTCACGTTCCGCGTGTTGACTTGTATACAAAGGCGGCGCTATGGTGCAACTCAACCATCAGTTATTATCTTCCGGCATCAACTGACTGTTTAGGGTGTGCATATGCCAAACACAAGGGCAACGGCCAAGCCAAAAAAACCCGCGGGTTCATCGCGTCGTGGTCGCATGCCGTCAGGCCAACCCAACCCCGTGGATGTCCATGTGGGCACCCGAGTGCGTTTGCGCCGGACCCTCATGGGCTTCAGTCAGGAAAAGCTGGGAGAATCCATTGGCCTCACCTTTCAACAGGTTCAGAAATATGAGCGTGGCGCCAATCGCATCGGGGCTTCGCGCCTCTTCGATCTTTCCCGCGTTCTCGATGTCCCGGTCTCGTTCTTCTATGACGACATGCCCGAGGAAGTCAGGGATTTAAGCCCGTTGGCCATCGCCCACGGAGCCAGTGGACTCGCTGATGAACCGGCGAGTTTCGAGCATGACCCATTGTCCCGCCGCGAGACATTGGAACTTGTGCGGGCCTATTACAGCATCCCAGACCCTCAGATCCGTAAGCGGGTCTATGAATTGGCCAAAGCCCTGGCCGCCGTGGTGCCACCCTCGAAATAACCCTACAGATCAAGTGTTTTGCGGCGATCAGCGATAAGTCTTGACGACTCCACGCATCGCCTGTCAGAACGACCCGCTGGAGTGGGATGTCCTCCTCCCGTGGAGATTTTGACCGCTTGCCGCCACGTTAAACCGGCTAAGTGGGTGCATTAGGATAACGCTCTTTTCAGCGTCTGATGCCCCTGGTCCCGTCCAGATTTGGAACTAGGAGGGCTTGCCCGTGTCCAAGAAGAATTTTTTGTTCACCAGTGAATCGGTTTCCGAAGGTCATCCCGATAAGGTGAGCGACCGGATTTCCGACGCCATCGTCGATGCTTTCCTCGGTGCCGACCCCCATGCCCGCGTCGCGGTCGAAACCCTGTGCACCACCAATCTGGTGGTTATGGCTGGCGAAGTGCGCGGCCCCGGCTCCATCACCAAAGAACTGATGGAAGAAACCGCCCGTCACGCCATTAAGGATATCGGCTACGAGCAAGACGGCTTCCACTGGAAGAACGCCAAGGTCGAAGTCCATGTCCACTCGCAATCCGCCGATATTGCCGTCGGCGTCGATGCCGCTGGTGAAAAAGACGAAGGCGCTGGCGATCAGGGCATCATGTTCGGCTATGCCGTCAACGAGACCGAATCGCTGATGCCCGCCCCGATTCATCTGGCCCATTCCATGTTGAAATCCCTGGCCGAGGCCCGTCATTCCGGCGCCGCCCCGCTGCTTGGCCCCGACGCCAAGAGCCAGGTTACCCTGGAATATCGTGACGGCAAGCCAGTGGGCGCCACCTCGGTGGTGATCTCGACCCAGCATGATGCCAGCCTGTCTCAAGCCGATGTGCGCGAAATCGTTCGCCCGCATGTGGTCAATTGTCTGCCCGCCGGCTGGATGTGCGATGAAGCCCATTTCTACGTGAACCCCACCGGACGCTTCGTCATCGGCGGCCCCGACGGCGATTGCGGTCTGACTGGACGCAAGATCATCGTCGATACTTACGGCGGTGCGGCCCCCCATGGCGGTGGTGCGTTCTCTGGCAAGGACCCGACCAAGGTCGATCGTTCCGCCGCCTATGCGGCGCGCTACCTGGCCAAGAACGTGGTTGCGTCCGGTCTGGCTGAAAAGTGCGTTATTCAGCTGAGCTACGCCATCGGCGTATCCAAGCCCCTGTCGGTCTATGTGGACACGTCAGGCACCTGCAAGGTGGACGAGGACAGGCTGTCCGAGGTGCTTCAGCAGTTGATGGATCTGACCCCGCGCGGCATTCGCACCCATCTGGGTCTCAACAAGCCCATCTACGCCCGCACCGCCGCTTATGGCCATTTCGGCCGGACGCCCGATGCGGATGGCGGCTTCTCCTGGGAGAAGACCGACCTTGTGGAGCAGCTCAAGAAGGCTTTCTGAAGTCATCATGAGCAATAACCATCCGATGGAGAGCGCGGCCGTTTTACGGCCGCGCTTTTACGGCCGTAGAAGCGGTAAAACGCTACGGCGCAATGCGCTTGGCCTGATCAACGATCTGCTGCCTCGGCTTGCCATCGCGGTTCCCAATCCAAACGACAGCGTCAATCCTCGCACACTGTTTCCTGAATCAGCCGAAGAAATCTGGCTGGAAGTGGGGTTCGGCGGCGGCGAACATCTGGCTGAATTGGCCGAAACCCATCCACAGGTGGGATTGATCGGAGCCGAGGTCTTTCGCAACGGAATCGCCAGTCTGTTGGCTCATATCCAAGCGCGTGACCTAGGTAATATCCGGGTTTTTCACGAAGATATCCGCCTCCTGCTCCCCGCCCTGCACGAAGCCTCGCTGAACCGGGTCTTCGTGCTGTTTCCCGATCCTTGGCCCAAGACCAAACATGCAGAACGCCGCATCATCGGCCCCGAGACCTTGGACAAGCTAGCGCGGCTGCTCCGCGATGGGGGGCAATTGCGGGTCGCCAGCGACGATCCAACTTATGTGAATTGGGCGGCACGGCATCTCGATGCCCATCCTCAATTCGAAAAAATCCTGGCAACGACGGATCGGACTCTGTTGCCCCCCGATTGGCCGTCAACCCGCTACGAGCAGAAATGCCTGGCGGGCAAACAGCCCACATTCTTCTTATACCGGCGCATTCCGCGATAGGGTAAAGCCCTAACTCCCAGTGTAATAATTCTGTCATCTATGGTATTGAGGCCCCTGCTGCGAAACTGCCAGGGGCCGTCTCCATGTTTTTCCGTATTTTCCGTTCCTTAATGCCGAAGGAAGAGCAGTTCGTTGAGCTCTTCATCGAGCACGCGGTCAAGATTCACGCCGCCGCCAAGGAATTGGAATTGCTGATGGGGGATGGCGCGGATATCGACCGCCACTTCAAGCAGATCTGCATCTATGAAGGCGAGGCGGATATGATTACCCGCCAGACCCTACAAGCGCTTCATCGCAGCTTCATCACGCCATTCGACCGCGATCAGATTCATCGCCTGATTACCACCATGGACGATGCCGTGGATGGAATCGAAGAAGTCGCCCAGCGCGTTGATCTCTATGGGGTCCGTGAATTTTCGCCCGATATGCGCTCCCTGGCCACCGGCATCGTTGAATGCGCCTATCTTCTGACCAAGGCCATCCCGCTGATGCGCGAAGTCAGCCGCAATTCCGGCGCCATCAACGAGTTGTGCGACGCCATCGGCCGTCAGGAAAGCGCGGCCGATAAACGCCAGCACGAAGGCCTGCGCGCTCTGTTCGCCACTGAAAAAGATCCCGTCAAGCTGATCACCCGCAAGGAGGTTTATCAGCGGCTGGAAAAGGTCTCTGACCGCTTCGACGATGTAGCGAACGTCATCGAGACCGTCGTCATCGAACAGGTCTGACCATGGACGGCTCTGTTGCTCTGCCAATCATCATCACCCTGGTGATTGTCGCCCTCGTCTTCGACTTTCTAAACGGCTTGCACGATGCGGCCAATTCCATCGCCACCGTGGTTTCGACCCGAGTCCTATCGCCAAAATATGCCGT
>JAYTWE010000079.1:0-1592 GCA_043744055.1 Magnetospirillum sp. | reverse complement strand
AGTACTCGGCGGGCCACTCCGTCAAAGGGACTTTGCGACGGATCAGATCAACGATCTTATCCACCCTCTCGGCGGTGACGCGGGTGATGGGGCGGTAATTGACCAGCAAGGCCGGCCCCTGGTCGCACATCCCGGTGCAAGAGGTGGTGTCGACGCTGACCAGGCCGTCTTCCGAGACTTGTCCCGGCTTCAGCCACAATTTCTTGCACATGCGGGCCATCAGATCAGCATTGCCCAACATGCGATCAGTGATGTTATCGCTCCACAACACCCGGTATTGGCCCAGGGGCTCGGTATGGAAGAAGTGATAAAACCCCGCCACCCCTTCAACACTGACTCGCGGCAGTTTGACGCCAAGGGCGATAGCGGTCAGAGTCGCCGGAGAAAGCCAGCTCAGCTCTTCTTGAACCTCGCGGAGAACTTGTATCAATCGGCTGGAATCATGCCCATGACGCGCCAGAACGGCATGAATCACACTACTCTCGTCGGAACCACCGACGTTGGAATTCGCTGTCGGCATCGGAACTTCCCCCCCACTTGGTTTGTTTTCACCTTTTGTGGTTGCCGATAATGGTACACCCGGAAGATCGCCATGCAACGTCAGATTTTATGAAGTTTAACGAACATTCTTCCGGTCATCTTCCAGCAAGACATACCAGCCATGAGTCCATCGCCTGTAGGAAGAATTGCCGTTGTAATCAATGCTCTCCTGCACTAAAACAGTCTAATCAAGGAGAGAGATTGTCGGTATGGTAAATTCTCAGGGCAAGCCATCTGAAATGAAAAGCACCGTCCGCCTCGCAAAGGCGACGGACATCCCGCAAGTGATTGCCATTGATGCCGAAAATACTGGTCTTTCCAAAGACGAGTATTGGCAAGACCTCTTTGAACGATACAACAATCATATTTCTGATGACGATGACGGCGCACAACTTAAATCGGCAAAACGGTACCGATTTTTCTTGGTCGCCTGTGACGGCAATACGGTTCTTGGATTCATCATCGGTGAAATTCGCGCCTGGGAGTTCGGTTCGCCACCTTGCGGCTGGATCTTCGCCATCGGCGTGCGCAGCGAAATTCGTCAAGGTGGTGTCGGCAATACCTTGTTCGAAGCACTGAATGACCGCTTCCGCAAGGCTGGCGCCAACAAGGTTCGCACCATGCTGGCCCGCGATCACACTCTTATCATGAGCTTTTTCCGAAGCCAGGGCATGATGGCCGGGCCGTTCATCGAGCTCGAAAAGGATCTCTGATGAAACTCCAAAAGGCCACGCGTTGCGCCCTCTTCGCCATCTTGGAACTGGCGGCGGAGCCGGATCGCCAGCTCTCCGCCAATGAAATCGCCGAGAAATACGGCATCTCCACCAACCACCTTGCCAAGGTTCTTCGGTCGCTCGGTCGGGTCGGGCTGGTGGAAGCCGTGCGCGGAGCTGGCGGCGGCTATCGTTTTTCCGGCAATCGCCGCCGGACCACCCTGCTCGACATCATCCAGCTATTCGAGACCATCGACCCCATCCGCAACGGTGAACGCGAAGACGGAGACGACACCACCGAGGGCAAGGCCCTGTGTCAGGTCCTGATGGAAATCGAAG
>JAYTWE010000078.1:0-9677 GCA_043744055.1 Magnetospirillum sp. | reverse complement strand
GCTTCGGGCGGATTGTGATGCATCCACTCAGTCCATTGTTTCATGACGAATCCCTGGATCGCGCTCTGGTTACCAATATCTTCTCCTTCCTCCATTTGGTTCTTGGAGACGAAGCGGAAGTCTATTCAGAGAAGTGCAAGGGGATCGTCGGCGTCTTGAAAGATGATCTGGGCGATCATTTCTCCTGGGATGCTTTCTACGATGATCCAGAGGCGAAGATCATTCTATGGAAAACCCTGGTGCACATCTCTGCATCCTTCAAACGCTATGATCTGCGTAAGGACTGGTTCATCAAGCTGATGCAGTATCGGCCGACCACCATCAGTCTGGCCTCCAACGCCTTCGTGACCCGCGAGCATGATTCCAGCGAGGAGCCGTTGGTGTTCGGCGAGCGTGAATTCTGCCTCTTCTTTCACGCCCTGTTCGATCCCTTGACCGAACTGTCTCCCAAGGATGACATGGCCTTTCGCAAGGAATTCGGATCGGACCCCCACCATCTGATCGGGGGATTCCTGGTCAATCTGTCCATGTGTGTGGTCTAGGGCACTGTCGCAGACGGAAGATTCAGACACACCCGCATACTCGTCTTGGCCGGACGTGTTCCGGCCATCCACGCGGGTCCGCAGAAAAGCCTTTGGAAACAATGGGGAAGGCTGAACGGCGTGGATACCCGCGACAAGCGCGGGCATGACGGAGTCGGGGGTCGCTGTGTGAATCTGCGCTCTAAGGTTTCTCGCGCCGTTTGACGCCCAGTAGGGATTCGATCAGGCCTCCGGCCTTTCCCTTGATGGCTTTTCCCAGCCCGTGTTCCACCAGATAACGCTGCAAGGCATTAATATCGAGGGCCTTGTTGGGGGAGGCCAATGGCCCTTCCAGCCGGAGCCCCAGGGGAGGGGAGCCGGGGGTCGCCAGCCGGAAGGCAAAGCGTGCGTCGATCCTGTCCTTGGGGAAGTTCACCACGGCGGTTCCGTCGGCGCCGCCGCCATCGGCCACCAGGATAATGTCTTGGCTGGAGGCCACCCCATGATCAGCCTTGAAACTGCCGGACAAGGACGAGAAGCGGGAGGTTCCGCCCGACAGTCCCGCCTGGACCAGCCCCAGCAGACTGCCGATATTTTCCAGCTTGCGCATCTGGGTATCCATGGCGGCCAGATCGAAACCTTCGACCAGTCCGTCCTTGACCTCGATGCGGCCATCACCTGATAGAGCGGAAAGAAGCTCGGCCTGACTGCGTCCTTTGGCAGTGAGGCGAATCTGTCCATCCATCTGGCCTTTGGTCGCCTTGACGCCTCCCGCTCCCAGGCCGAGCCCCCCCACATCCGCACCCTTCAGCGTGGCGCTGACCGCTATTCCGGCGCTGTTGGCCTTTCCGGCGGCGATTATGGCACCGCCGAGCACCCGCCCGGTCAGGCGGTCCACGGTGATGGCGCCGTCGGAGGCAACCAGCTGGGCGTTTACATGATCCAATCGCCAATTGGAGAGCCCACCGGGTTTTGACTCCGCCGCTAGAAATGGAGCTATGGACAGGACCGGACTGGTCAGGTCGGCGGTGAATGTGCGAGCGGTAAGATCCAGCCTCCCTCGCCCGGTCAGATTGGTTTCTCCGAGTTTGGCCTGGATCTGATCGAAGGTGACGGCATTGGTCTCGGAAGCCATGAGGGCAGTGATGGCCAGAGGGCCTACGCCGCGCGGCTGATGGCCGGAAAAACGCCGCACGGTCTGGGCGAAGCTGGCGGCTCGCAGACTGGCGGTCCCGGTCGCCCGGTTGCCCTCCATGGTTCCATCAAAGCCCAGGTCAAGGCCTTGGGTGTTCAGATTGGCAGTTATGCCCAGCGGCGCGGCAAGGTTCAGACTCAATTCTCCGGTGGCGCGGTTATCACCCAGCGCCACCGCCATGGGAGATAGAAGCAGGCGCTTGCCTTGTGCCGTCATGGTGCCGCTGATCGTCAGTTTTTCTTGGCCGGGTAAGATGGCCGAGGCATTTCCTAGGGTAATAACGCCTTGGTCCAGCAAGGCGTTGATCTGAAGCTTGCTCAGGGCAAGGCCATGCCAGCGCAGCGCATCGGCGGTCAGGTCGAAATTGACGGTGATACCCGATGGCAGACCGGTTCCGGTCGCTGGCGCCGCTGGCGCGATTTGTGTCGATGGTTGGGGCTGTGGTGCTGCGGCGGATGGGAGGGCCGTGATTGGCTGAGTGGGCTGTGGCGTCAGGGTGTCCAGATCAAGCGTCTCCGCCTTGATGCTGATATCAATCTGCTTTGGGGTGGAGCCCAGGCTTGCCACCAGGCTCGCTACGGCCTTGGATTGTCCCAGAATCATGACAAGGTCCGGCAGCGAGGCTTCCTCGGCCGATACGCTTAGATTTCCCTCGGCGCTCATGGGGCCGGATATGAGGCGTAGACGCCCTGAAAGCCGATCTCCCTCGACGCGGCCGTCAAACGTGATGCGGGCTTCGCTGCTTGCTGAAATGCCCAGGCGGCCTTGCGCCCGGACGAGCCCGGAGGGGGTAATCTGGGCTTCTACATCTTGCAACGGTCCCAGCAAGCCGCCGGACAGGGTGAGGTCCTCGATCTCGCGCCGCCCGGCCAAAAGTGGGAACAGGCGCAGGCTGACCCGTAAGGAGCGAGCGCTTGCATCGCCCGATGACAGGCCGCTTAGAATTGCGGAAGGAGTCGGCAACAGTCTGACCGAGATGGGGCCGCTGATCCGCACCGGCCGCTTCAGCGCAGCCGAAGCGGCGGCTTCCGCTTCGGGGCGAAGGCGGTCCCAATCCATCAGTGCCGGTCCGATCACGGCGAGGATTAGCACTGCCGCAAGGGATACGGCTGCGATGATGAGGGGCTTGTTGCGAGACATTACAGCACCATGGACAGAGTCAACATCCACAGTGCCAGCAATAGGGCGCCGGCAACCACGAATTTCCCGTTCCATTCCCGCGCCACGGTTCGCTGTGGCACATCGGACATGCGAGAAACCGACAGGACCGCCGCTCCCACCAAGGTGGAACAGGCGGACAAGCCCCAGGCTCCCATCAGGCCACTGGCCGCCACCATGGGGTGGATTCCCACTTGCGCCAGATTACCCAATGCGCCGCCCAACAGACTGACGGTGATGATCTGCGAAATACCGAACTGGGCCAAAATCATGACCGACCACGCCATGGCGATGACCAATAAGATGGGGGGCAGGGGCAAGCGGGAAATGAAAGCCGCGGTATCTTCCGGCGAGATGAAAGCCACGACCACGGTGCCGAAATACATGGCTCCACCCAACATGGCGACCTCGTAGCGGAAGGCGGGAAGGCTGATGGTCAGCCGACGGGCGAACCGGGCACAAGATTGCCCGATCACCACGGGGGTGGTCCGGCCTTGCTGGGCGATCAGCCAGATCAGGGCGGCCAAGGGCACCACCATCATGGCTCCGATCACCATGCGTACCGAGAGGAATTCCGCGACAGCCACCGCACTGGCGACGATGGTCAGCACCAGAAGGGACAGGCGGATAACCGGGCTCCAATTGCTTTCGATGGTCTCGCGCACCGTGCGCCGGACATGGGCTGGAACGGTAAAGCGGTCCATCAGCCAGCCCAGGACCATCAGCAAGACGGCCAGCAGCAATTGCAGCGACAGAAGATGCCACCAAGACAGGCCGTGCATGGCGCCTTGGGTGACCGAGAAAGAAACCGACAAGGGCGACCACACCGTCATCATGGCGAATCCGCGCAGAATGGCGGTCATCATGCGGCGTTTGCGGATGTCTTGGACATTCTTATCGCCCGCCGCCGCTTCAAGGGTGTTTCCCCGCAGCACCATCACGCCCAGCAAGGGCAGGACACCGAAATTCAGGGCCAAAGAGATAACGTGGCTGCCAAGGCACAAGACGGCATAGCGTCGTCCGGGAGGCTGGCGGACCATCTCCTCGCCACAGGCTTGAACCAGGGCAGAGTGTTCGGCGGTATCGCGCAGCATGCCCAGTGAGGTGAACAATCCGGCCATGAAGGCGGCTTCGGCCAAGGCGCGGCTGAGGACGGGCGAAGGATCGGGCAGCCAGAGCAGAGCCGCCACCGTGGCCAGGGCGGAAGCCAGAAGCATGGCTTGGCCTCCGCGCGGCACTTTCCTGGCTTCGATGGCGATATAAGTCAGCAAAGCGATTGTCGTGGCGTTCTTGGCCCAGGCCAGATGAAAGACCGCCCATCCCATGGAGCCAAGGATGGTGACCATGATGGCCACAGCCGAAATAATCGCTAAAGCGGGAATGGGCGCTTTTGGGGGGGCGGGTTGATCGCTCACTTGGACGGACCGGCAAACCGGGATCGGGGAGCGGGCAGGACCTTGGCTGGACGGGGGAGGTCTTTCATCAGCCCTGGACCGTTTATCATGGCGAAGCCGGTGCTGACACATCCCAAGACCACGGTGCGGCGTCGAATCCCCCAGGCATAGACGCCAAGACCGGCTGACTTGGCGTCTTGGTAAAGGGCGGTCAGGGCTGCCATCAGGGTGTCGTCGTCGGTTCTCTCCGGCGGACTGAGCTCCCCCAGATCAACCCCCAGGAGTTTGATCCCGTATTGTGCGGCATGGACGGCGCGGGGATGGGCAAGACGAACCCGCAGACTGACTTCCCGGCACATGGGGCGAAGGGCTTGAACCGTTGCCGTCAATTGCGATTCGGCGATTCCGTCGGGAATGCCGAACAGATCAATGATGAGACGGTTGGTGCGCATTTCTTCTGATAAATCGGCGAAAGGAGCCAGAACCGACATCCGTTGGGGCGAGGTTGCCGAACACCAGTGGATGGGGATGATGATGACCGCCCCCGATCGCGAGGTCTCGGCCGAGCGCATTTCCCGCACCGCCGCCCCAACCGTATAGCGATCCAAGGCAAGACCGCTATCGCCCCCGCCGGGGGGATAGGCCCGGCAGCCTTCCCAGGGCGTTTCACCTGGGGAATCCACCCGCTGAACATGGGCCTTATAGGCGCCGATCACTTCACCCTCGGCGACCCAACTGGGGCGCCAGGCCAAGGATAAGGCGGCGTCACCGGGCATGAGAGGAGGGGAGCCCTGGCTAGGATCAGGCCCGCCACCAGCCTTGCCGCCGCCAGACATCTCGACCGCCACCCAGCTGGGGGCTGCCACTTGCTTTGGGCTGTTATCGCGGCTAGAGGCCGCCGCACTTGGCAGCATGGAGCGGCGCTGGACGAAGTCTTTGGTGGAAAGTTTGCTGGGGCGCAGATGGGCGCGCAGATCCTGCTGCTCTGGTATGGGGGCTGGCAGGGAGGAATGCTGGATGGGGCGGTCGTCATATTCGGGCAATTTAGTCAGATGGGGGCGGTAGCCCGGTCGGTCTTGTGTCTGTTCAATGATGGAGCGAACTTCGCCCACGGCACCTTCGATAGCGTCCATATCAATGGAACCGTCCGGCCATAAGGCATCCGCCAGGGAAATTTCGGCGGCCAGGGCCAGCGGGCGTTCGGCTCCGATGAACTGAGCGCCCACCAGACGGGTTCCCAGCTCCTGGGCGATCAGAACCGCGCGGCGGCGTTCCTCGGCGGCAGGAGTATTGCGAAACAGTAAGATGAAAAAGTCCTGCCCCTGACGGCCATAGACATTGCCCGCGCCAATATGAAGGTTGATGACGCCTTCGGCGATCATCATCACTTTCTCGGACAGCCGTGACCACTTGGCCCCGACCGCTTCGCGGAACTCCACCAGGGAAATGATATGCAGTTTGGTTTGAAAGCGATCCGTACTCTCGTTGAGCATGGTTTCAAGGGCGAGCGTGAAACTATCTTCAACGATATTGAACTCTGATTTAGCATTTTGAGATGCGGATTGTTCCGCATTTTCGGCCCTCTGACCACCCACCAAGCGGCCAAGAGCCGAGAACGGCCTTGCAAGTCTTGATAGAAGACTATCGTCAGGCCGCTTCTTTTTCATTGCATCCTCAGGTGTGGCTTCTCGCCAAGATATGTCAAGTCATCGGATGTGACAATGAAATCAGCCAGCTTCCTCGGTTTTATAGCGCTGGCTCAGGGCCACATAGTTGACCGCATTGATCGCGAAGAAGCCTTTGTCCTTTTCCGACAGTTCGCGCAGCAGCTTCGCTGGATTGCCGCCCCATAGCTCACCGGTCTTGACTCGCTTGCCCGGTGTGACCACCGCACCGGCCGCCACCATGGCCCCGGTTTCCACGACAGCGCCGTCTAGAACGATGGCCCCCATACCGATAAAGCAGCCGTCTCCTAAGGTGCAGGCGTGGAGAATGGCTCCATGGCCAATGGTGATGTCGGAGCCGATATAGGTGCCGTTGCCCCCGGCGGTCACATGGATGATGGTGCCGTCTTGAACATTGGTGCGTTCACCGATGCGGATTTCGTGCACATCGCCGCGAATGACGCAGTTAAACCAAATGCTGGTTTCCGCTCCGATCACCACATCGCCGATCACGGTGGCGTTGGGCGCGACATAGACGTCGGGGGCGATGGTGGGAAGGGTGCCCTGATAGGGTAGGATATGACCGGTCATGAATGCCTCGCTTAGGGGAGCACGGGCTTTAAGGGAACATGGGCTTTAAGGGAACATGGGTTGTTGTTCCAGCCCCAGCGTTTCGGGAAGGCCGAACATCAGATTCATATTCTGAAGCGCTTGGCCGGATGCGCCTTTGACCAGATTGTCGATGACGGATGTGATGATGGCGCGACCGGGGACGCGGTCATCGAACACATTGATGAGGCAGAAGTTCGAGCCCCGGACATTGCGAGTCGCCGTGGTGACGCCCTCGGGCAGGATCTTCACGAACGCTTCGCCCTTGTAGTGCTCTGACAAGGCAGTGCGTAGGCTGGGTGCCGAGTTGCCGCCGGTCAGTTTCACATAGATGGTCGATAACATGCCCCGGCTCATGGGCATCAGATGGGGCGTGAAGGTGACCAGGACCGGCTTGCCAGCGGCATCGGTCAAGCCCTGCTCGATCTCGGGGGCGTGGCGATGGCTGGCGATGCCATAGGGGTGGATACCCTCGGTCACTTCGGTGAACAGATTGGCTTCCTTGGCCGAGCGCCCAGCCCCTGAAACGCCGGATTTGGCGTCGATGACGATATCTTCGGCCGAAATCAGTCCTTGCGCCAGCAATGGGATCAGGGGGAGCTGCACCGAGGTGGGATAGCAGCCGGGATTAGCCACCAGCCGCGCCTTGGCGATTTTTTCCCGCTCGATTTCAGTCAGGCCGTAGACGGCTTCCTTTTGCAGGGCGGGAGCCCGATGCTCGTGGCCATACCACTGGGCATAGGTGTCCACGTCGAACAGCCGGAAGTCTGCCGACAGATCGACGATCCGCACATTAGCGGGCAGCGCGGCGATCACCTCTTGGGTGGTGCCGTGGGGCAGGCAGCAGAACACCGCATCCACCGTGGTGAAATCCACCTGATCAATGGAGACCAGATCAGGCAAGGTCAGGGTCGCCAGATGGGGAAACACAGCAGCCATGGGCTGTCCGGCCTTGCGATCGCCGGTCATGGCCGCGATCTTGAAAGCGGGATGAAGCGCCAGCAGACGCACCAGCTCGGCGCCGGTGTAACCGCTTGCGCCCAAGATTGCGACCTTGATCTGCTTCATGACGACGGCCTTCCATGCTTCAGGGATGAGTGAAAGCGGACGATAGCAGCCGCCGAACGCCGCCACAACCGGGGCAAAGGTTTTGGTCGGTCAAAGGTCCCCTGGTCGGAACTGGATGGTCATCCGACGAGGCCAACCCTTACCGTCATCGGGCGGCAATTGCAGGGGTTGGGACATTTTCAGGGCCAGCAACATGGATTCCAAGGCGTGTTTGCCATAGGTGTCGGTGATTTTGTCATAGCCTGGAATGGCGACTTTGGGATTCCACGGCGCATCCTTGTGCAGCGCGCCGCCGATGGTTCCGTCCCGGTTGATGGTGATAAACATTGAAATGGTGAAGTTGCTGCCTTTGAGCCCATCGGTGTTGAAACGCCACAGCTTCAAGACCTGACTTAGAACCATATCCTGGGCGGTCTGGCTGAGGTCTCCGACCGCGATGGTTTGGGCCGGAGGCTTGCGTTCAAAGCTTACCCCCGGCGCGGGCGAGGGCTGTTTGGGAGCCAAAGACTTTTCAGCCAGCTTGCCCGGCCGGAGCGGGGGGGTCGGAACCTCGCCGGGATGGTTGTTGGTCTGAGCCTGGGGGGGCGGCCTGGGCGGTTCAGGCTGGGGAGGCGGCGGCGGCGGCTTGGGCTCCTCGCGCACCAGCTCGACTTCCATTGTCGGTTCGGGGAAATGGATGCTGAAATCGGGTATGGAGTCGATTTGGCTGATGATCGCGAACAGCACATGCAGCAATAAGGATAGCGCCAGCCCCCAGTTGAGGCTGGATTGTCTGGAAAAACTCGACCAGCTCATTGAGGCTTGGCTCGCCGACATGCGGGAAGCAGCCAGATCAGCGTTATGATCGTGGCAATGAGCGGAAGCCCCAAAGCAACCGTCCAAGCCATGGGGGGGAGCCGATCATCGACTTTTTCCCAGCCCCCCAGGACCCAGCCCAGGCCCCATTGGATGGAAAAGGCGGGGATAAAGATCAAAAGATTAAGGCTGGTATTAACCCGTCCCGCCACTCGGACAGGGAAACGGCGGGTCAGGACGGCGTAATTGATGGAGCTGGAAGCCCCGGAGAAGCCATAGATCGCCATCAGAGGAAGCGGCGCACTGCTCCAGCCGAAAGCCATGGCCGCCAGAGCCAGGCCGTGGATGGTCATTCCAATGGCTCCCAAGGCGATGGAGGGCAGTCCCAGGCGTTCGAATCTCTCCGCCAGCGCTCCCACCGACAAATAGCCAAGGGCCATGGCCGCCGCCATGATGGTCAGGCCTTGGGCGCTTTCCGCCGCCGTCATATTGCACAAATCACGCATCCATGGACCGGCCCATAACCCTTGGATGGCCATGAAGCTGCCCATGGAGACCATGGTCGCAGGGGCGACTCGCCAAAAGAAAGCGTCTTGAAAGATTTCGCCCACATCGCGAATCTGGGCCATCAGGCTGGACGGCGCCGAGGCGATGGGACGATCCGGCACCGTCAGCCAGATCAAAATCCCCGCCAGCAGGGTCAGGGCCGCGACCCCCGCATAGACGCCGCGCCAATCGGTAAAGGTCAGCGCCATCTGGACCGGGGCGGTCGCCGCCACCGCTCCCAGACCGCCAGCCCCCAAAATGATGCCATTCATCAGCGGCAGACGCGATGAGGGGAAGAACTGCACATTGGCTTTCAGGGCGGCCATCAGGCAAGACGATACGCCGAACCCCACCAGGGCGCGTCCGATCACCAGGGCGGGAACGCCCTCCGCCAGGGAGAAGGCAAGGGCTCCGGCGGCGGCGAAAACTAGAAGTATGGCCTCGACCCGTCTGGGGCCGAATCGGTCCAGTAAAATCCCTAAGGGGAGTTGGGCCGCAGCGAAGGAGATGAAGTAGATCCCCGTCATCAGGCCGATATCGGCGGCATCAAGGTTGATGGTGCGACCAATCTCTGGCGCTAGAACCGCGTTCACCGTCCGATAGAGATAGGACAAAAAATACCCGGCCGCGAAGGGTAGGCTCACCCGCAGGGCCAATGTCGCAGCGCTAAGGTCTTTTCTGTTGGACATGGACATCCCATCTGTTGGTGACGAGAGCACACCATTTC
>JAYTWE010000077.1:0-1686 GCA_043744055.1 Magnetospirillum sp. | reverse complement strand
CCACGCGGGTCCGCAGAAAAGTCTTTGGAAACAACGGGGAAGGCTGAGCGGCGTGGATACCCGCGACAAGCGCGGGCATGACGGAGTCGGGAATCGCTGCGTACCTTCTGAATGAATCTGTGCTCTAGACTTACGCCCCAGACCCATCTAAAGCTGACTGATAGTAAATCTCAGAAGGGGTCGGGATATTGTGCTGAAGCTCGATTCCTATAGAACGACGGTCTCCGGCCTGGCTGTTCTGGCGGCGGTCATGTTCGCCTATCCCTGCTTCCGTATCTTCGCGGCCTTCGAGATCGACTATAACGAGGGCTGGAATGCTTTTCTCCAGACCCTGGTCATGACCGGCGCCTCGCCCTATGGCGAAGCTGGCCCTATGTTCTTCAACAACTACCCTCCCCTCTCCTTCTATCTGGTGGGCGCTGCGGGAGCGCTGTTGGGTGACCCCGTCCTGGCTGGCCGCCTGTTCTCCGCCCTGTCGGTGGCGGTGATTTCCGCCTGCTGCGCCGTGGTGGTGCGTCATGCCGGAGGAGCCCGAAGCGATGCCGTTTTTGCCTCGGCCACTTGCGCCGGAATGTTCGCCACCTTCGCCACCGATTACGTGGGAGTGGATGACCCGCAATTGCTGGCTCAGGCTTTTTTGTGTAGCGGATTCGCCGTCTATGCCTCGGGCCGGGCCACCCCCGCCCGGCTGGCGCTGGTGGCCGCCCTCTTCGCCTGCGGCCTCCTGACCAAACATAATGTGCTGGCTCTGCCGGTGGTGGTTACCATCCATGCCTTGTGGCGCTCGCCCGCTCCGGCCCGCTGGACCTTTCTGGGGGTAGGGCTGGCCCTGATCGCCGTGGCGAGCCTGACCATCCATCTCCTGTTTGGTCCCGACTTTTTCCGGCTGTTGCTGGCTCCCCGCCTCTATGACGGAACCAGGGGCTTTTTGCTCACCATGGATATGCTGGGCCGTATTCAGACGCCTTTGGCCTTGGCCGCCTTATTCCTGGTCCTGACCCGCTCTACCCCCATCAAGTCCAAGACCGCCTATTATCTGGGAGGAAGCCTGGTGCTGGGCATGGGCTTTGCCGGTGGGGCTGGCGTCGATATCAACATCTATTTCGATACGATGATCGCCGTGGCCATGGGATGCGGGCTGGCGGCAACCTGGCTGCGGCAGCAATCCCACTTGCCCAAGGGAGCCATGGCGGTTTTCGCTCTTTTAGCCAATGCCGGGGTGATCTTGATGATGCCGCAGACCCTGGGGCGGATCGTGGTCGATGCCTTAGGAGAGTACAGGCAACGTGAACAGCTGTTCCTCGACGACGTGGCCTATGTGAAGGGGATCGAGGGGCCGGCTATCTGCGAATCCATGTTGCTGTGCTATCGCGCGGGCAAGGGAGTTTGGGTGGACCCCTATAATCTGCTGCAAGCGACCCTGACCGGGCGTCTGCCCACCGATCACCTTGTCGCTATGCTGCACCGTCACGAGGCTGCGGTATTTCAGATCAGCAGCAGCCGCGAACATCCGGTGGATGAGGCTCCGGGGCTTCAGGTCATTCCTCCTCGCTTCGTCAATTTCGGCGATCCGGTCTTCGACGAGTTGGAGCGTTCCTACGAGGTCAAGCGGGTCGGCCTGTCGGGGCGCTTTCATCAACCGAAAGCCCAGCCCTAACCCTGACTTCGGTGAAGCTGGCGGTCGAG
>JAYTWE010000076.1:0-3147 GCA_043744055.1 Magnetospirillum sp. | reverse complement strand
CCACGCGGGTCCGCAGAAAAGTCTTTGGAAACAACGGGGAAGGCTGAGCGGCGTGGATACCCGCGACAAGCGCGGGCATGACGGAGTCGGGAATCGCTGTGTACCTTCTGAATGAATCTGTGCACTAGACCCTTCGCGCCTGAACGCGAGGCAGTCTAGAGGCGAGAAAGCATTGGCTAAAATCGAGAAAGCTTGGCCAACTCGACTTCAACCCGCAGCTCGATCTCGTCCAGCAAAGCCCCCAAACGGGGATCACTGCTGTTTTCGCGGCGCATGCGAACGGACTGGGCCAGGGACATCATGCGCTCCTTGGGGATTTCCCCCATAAGCAGACCGTGGCGGAGTTCTTCCAACCCGTCGAGCAATTGCTCGCCGCGCTTGACCAGACGGCGCCGGGCCTCGCGCTCGGTGGCGTCGTCCATCTGCTGGACCATCAGCAAAGCGTCGACGCTGGAAACTCCGGCAGGAGTCTCGACGGCATGAGCCTCCTCCATCGAATCCATAGATTCGATAAGTGCTCGGCGGAACTCGCCCTTGCCTTGGCTTTTCTCGGTCTTGCGAGCACCTGTGACGGAACCCTTTGAACCGACTCCTGAAATCTTCATGTGTTCACGATACTCTATATGGCCGCTCTGATCCTAGACCGTTTCGCGTTCACACGCGAACGGTCTAGCTTTGCCTGAGGCGGAAAAGCTCCGCTTTTTCAGGGCTCAAGCGCCGCTCGGGCTAACGAGCGTTTTTCAATGGGATTGAAAAACGCTCTGACCGCTTGGCATCAAGCGACGATAAACGCTATTTCGCCAGAGCCGAGGCCCGAGGTCAACTGGGCAGGAATTGCCGGGCCAATACGGACGAAACGACCCTCTCATGACCGAAATGCGCCGCCCGTACCCCGGCAAACCCCATGAAACCCGCCACATCCAGGTTGGCACGGCTTTCGCATTGGCATTACCGCACGACCATGACCCGTATGTTTGGGGTGAGAACACCATGACCCGCATCGACGTAACCGCCGCCACCTTCGCCGCACCATTGCGCGCCTTTGTCCTTGCCGCCTCGCTTGTGGCCGTGACTCTCGGCCTCATGCCCGCCGAAGCCTTTGGCGCATCACGCATCAAGGACATCGCCGATTTCGAAGGCGTCCGTGACAATATGCTGGTGGGTTACGGTTTGGTCGTCGGCTTGAACGGAACCGGTGACTCGCTGACCAATGCGCCTTTCACCAAGGAAAGCCTGGTCGGCATGCTGGAACGGCTTGGCGTCAATATCCGCGATAAGACCGGCGCCATCACCTCGGTCAGCCCCAAGAACGTGGCCGCCGTCATGGTCACGGCCGTCCTCCCCCCCTTCGCCCGCCAGGGCACCCGCATCGACACCCAGATTTCCGCCATGGGCGACGCCAAGGATCTGCGCGGCGGCACCTTGCTGGTCACCCCGTTGATCGGTGCCGATGGCGAGGTCTATGCCGTGAGCCAGGGTCAAGTCGCCACCGGCGGCTTCTCCGCTTCTGGAGCTTCTGGCTCTTCCGTGGTCAAGGGCGTCCCCACCGCCGGGCGCATCTCTAACGGGGGCATCGTGGAACGCGAGCTTCCCTTCGAGATGGCGCATATGGAAGCCGTGAAGGTATCCCTGCGCAATCCAGACTTCACCACGTCGCGGCGCATCGCCCAGGCGGTCAACTCCTTCTTGGGCGGTGACATGGCCCGCCCGGTCGATCCCGGCACGGTCCAGATCGTGGTCCCCGCGTCCTATCGCGGTAATGTGGTCGGTCTGCTGACCGATGTGGAGCAACTGCGCGTCGAGCCCGATCAGGTCGCCCGCGTCATCATCGACGAAGTTTCAGGCACCATCGTCATGGGCGAGAATGTACGCATCAGCACCGTCGCCATCGCCCAGGGCCAGTTGACCATCCGCATCACCGAGACCCCGCAGGTGTCACAGCCTTCGCCCTTCTCCGAAACCGGAACCACCACCACCGTGCAGCGCACCGACATTCAAGTCGATGAAGGCGCGGGCAACAAGCTGGCCGTGGTTCCGCACAAAGTCACTTTGCAGGAGCTGGTGGAAGGCTTGAACAGCCTTGGCATCGGCCCGCGCGACCTCATCACCATCTTGCAAGCCATCAAAGCCGCTGGCGCTCTGCAAGCCGAACTGGAGGTGATGTAACATGACCGCCGCAGCCGCCACCTCATTCGACTCCTACGACATGGCTCCCAAGCCGCCCCCCATGGCCAAGGCCAACGACAAGGCCACCGCCGTCAAGGTCGGCCGTCAGTTCGAGGCTCAGTTCGTCTCACAGATGTTCCAGCACATGTTCGAGGGCATCAAGACCGACGGCGTGTTCGGCGGCGGATCAGGCGAACAGATGTTCCGGTCCCTGCTGGTCGATGAATACGGTAAGATGGTCGCCAACCGCGGCGGCCAAAGCGGCAATGTGAACGGCAGCGGATTCGGCATCGGCGCCGCGGTCCAAAAGATGCTGCTCAAGCACCAGGAGGTGCAGTGACATGACCCACGATGACGACATCCATGATGATGACGGACGCTCCAACAGCCCCATCATCGCCTTCGACGATCTGATCTTCGCCTGCACCAATCTGTGCGAAGTGCTGGAAATCGAAAACGAGGCGCTGCTCAGTCACGACGTGGAAACCGTCAAGATCTTGACCGAGAACAAGGTCGCACTGGGTCGGCTGTACGAACAGGCCATGGCGCCCATGGTCACCAGCCCGGAACTGGCGGAAACGCTAGAGCCTGAACAGCGGGATGAATTACTGGCCCTTGGTCTTCGCCTTAAAGAACTGACCAAGGTCAACGCCATGCGGCTTGAGGCGGAGATGGAGGCCTATCAGCGGGTCATGGACATCCTTGCCGATAAAGCAAAGCAGCAAAAAGTCAACGTCAGCACCTATGGGCGCGCGGGAACTTTCGACTCGGCAGGTACCGCCGGTACCGCGCTGACCTACAACAAATCGCTCTGACGCCAGAACGGCGGGGAGAAAATCATGGGTCTCACACTCGGTCTCAGCACGGCGCTCTCGGGACTTCTGACGAACCAGAAAGGTCTGGACGTCATTTCCCAGAACATCGTCAACGTCAACACCAAGGGCTTTGTCCGCAAGGTGATGACGCCGGAATCCGTCACGG
>JAYTWE010000075.1:0-3216 GCA_043744055.1 Magnetospirillum sp. | reverse complement strand
GCCAAGATGGTCATCCTCGATGCTGATCACCCGGACATCGAGGACTTCATCTGGTGCAAGGCGACCGAGGAGCGCAAGGCACGTGTCCTACGCGACGCCGGCTTCGACATGGACCTCGACGGCAAGGACTCCCACTCGATCCAGTACCAGAACGCCAACAACTCGGTGCGGCTCACCGACGATTTCATGCAGGCCGTCGTCGACGACGCCGACTGGGATCTCAAGGCCGTCATCACCGGCGAAACCATCAAGACGGTCAAGGCTCGCGACCTGTTCCGCCAGGTTTCCCAGGCCGCGTGGGAGTGCGCCGATCCGGGCATCCAGTTCGACACCACCATCAACGACTGGCACACTTGCCCCGAATCCGGCCGCATCAATGCGTCCAACCCCTGCTCGGAATACATGTTCTTGGACGACACCGCCTGTAATCTGGCGTCCTTGAACCTGATGTGCTTCCGCAAGGCTGACGGCGGCTTCGATGTGGAAGGCTATCGCCACGCGGTGAAGCTGTGGACCATGGTTCTGGAAATCTCGGTGCTGATGGCTCAGTTCCCCAGCCCCCGCATTGCCGAGCTGTCCTATGAGTTCCGCACCCTGGGTCTGGGCTATGCCAATGTGGGCGGTCTGCTCATGGCGCAAGGCATCCCCTATGACAGCGACAAGGGCCGCGCCCTGATCGCCGCCATCACCGCGCTGACCACCGGCGAGTCCTATGCCACCTCTGCCGACATGGCCGAGGAATTGGGGGCCTTCGAAGGCTTTGAGAAGAACCGCGCCGCCATGCTGCGTGTTATCCGCAACCATCGCCGCGCCGCCAATGGCCTGGGCACCGGTTATGAGGGGCTGTCGGTCAATCCTCTGCCGCTGGATGCCGCCAATTGTCCGGACGAGCCTTTGTTGTCGGCTGCGCGTCAGGCCTGGGACGAGGCGCTGGCCAAGGGTGAGAAGCACGGCTTCCGCAACGCTCAGACCACCGTGGTCGCCCCCACCGGCACGATTGGTCTGGTGATGGATTGCGACACCACCGGTATCGAGCCTGACTTCGCCCTGGTGAAGTTCAAGAAGCTGGCGGGCGGCGGTTATTTCAAGATCATCAATCGCATGGTTCCCGAGGCGCTGCGCACCCTGGGCTACCGCGAAGACAACATCGCCGAGATGATCCGCTATGCGGTCGGCCATGCCAGTCTGCGCGGGGCGCCCCACATCAATCACGACAGCCTGCGGTCCAAGGGCTTCGACGACGACGCGCTGGATAAGATCGAATCCCAGCTTGAAGCCGCCTTCGACATCAAGTTCGTGTTCAACAAATACGGCCTGGGTGAGCAGTTCTGCACCGAGACCCTGGGCATCCCCGCCGCCAAGCTGAACGACTACAAGTTCGATATGCTGGAATGGCTGGGCTTCACCCGCGAACAGATCGAGCTGGCCAATACCCATTGCACCGGAGCCATGACCCTGGAAGGCGCTCCCTTCTTGAAGGACGAGCATCTGCCCGTGTTCGATTGCGCCAGCCCCTGCGGCCGGATCGGCAAGCGTTCACTCTCGGTCAGCGCCCATATCCGCATGATGGCCTCTGCCCAGTCTTTCATCTCGGGCGCTATTTCCAAGACCATCAACATGTCCAACTCGGCCACGGTCGAAGATTGCAAGGAAGCCTACATGCTGTCCTGGCGTCTGGGCGTGAAGGCCAATGCGCTGTACCGTGACGGCTCTAAGCTCAGCCAGCCGCTTCAGGCCTCCTTACTGGATGACGCTGGGGCCTTGGCCGATGAACTGGCCGAAGCCGCCAACAGCTCCAAGGCTGGAATCGTGGCCGAACGCGTCGTGGAACGCATCATTTTGGCTCAGCGCCGCAGCAAGCTTCCCGATCGTCGCAAGGGCTATACCCAAAAGGCCATCGTCGGCGGCCACAAGGTCTATTTGCGGACCGGTGAATACGAAGATGGCAAGCTGGGTGAGATCTTCATCGACATGCACAAGGAAGGCGCCGCCTTCCGCGCCATGATGAACAACTTCGCCATCGCCATCTCGGTCGGTCTGCAATACGGCGTGCCGCTGGAAGAGTTCGTTGAAGCCTTCACCTTCACCCGTTTCGAGCCCTCGGGCATGGTCGAAGGCAATGAGACCATCAAGATGTCGTCCTCTATCTTGGACTACATCTTCCGCGAACTGGCCATCTCCTATCTGGGCCGCAACGATCTGGCCCATGTGGTGCCCGCCGACCTTACCCCCGACGCTCTGGGGCGCGGCGCCTCGGAAAGCCAGCTGGACCAACAGACCCAGCATATGGCCGTGGTTGATAAGGTTGCCTCTAAGGGCTATGTCCGCTCGAATCTGCTGTTCATGAGCCGTAGCGGCGGCGGTGGCCCGACCTCCATGTCCACCGATATTTCCGGCGGAATGCAGTTGGCGGCCAGTGCTCAGGCGGTCGTCAGCGTTGGCGGCGATACCGAGGCCATGATCCAGGAGTTCGACGCCCGCGCCGAACAGATCCGCACCGCCCGTATGAAGGGCTACGAAGGCGATGCCTGCCCCGAATGTGGAAATTTCACTTTGGTTCGCAACGGCACCTGCTTGAAGTGCGACACCTGCGGCGGCACCACCGGTTGCAGCTGACAAACGGGGCGCGGGTTCGAACTTAATCTCCTCAATCCGCGACCTAAAAGGGCCGATCTCGCAAGAGATCGGCCCTTATTCATTTCGACTCGATCTAATGAGGTACCTTGACCCCACGCTCCGCCCCCGTGCGGGCGATGATCTCGGAGACCTGCTTGGCGTTCTTTGTTAGCCAATCATCGAATTCAACAATGATATCAGGCGCTTTGCTCGAAGATAGAAGATAGGAACCGACCGTATGGGGCAGGGCGGGGTCATAAATCAATGCCCCTGATGTTTTGAAAATCGTATCCGCGGCGCCAAGCGCCACCGCCACATTGACATATGCCCCGTCGATACGCCCGGCATGGACTTGCCGCAACAGCTGTTCGAAGTTGGGGTTTTCCTTCAGCTCCACCTTGCCCGCCTTGATTTTGTCCAGCCAAGCATAAGGGGTAAAGCCCGCAACGGTCCCAATGCTGGCGACCGTATCGGTGGTCAGTCCGGCATTGCCACTGCGGATTACCGTCCCGTCGATAAAAGCGATGACTGGCTTGGAATAGGCGATGGAGCGGCCTTCACGGGCCGAAGCATGCCAATCGGGACTGTCAGGAAATTTAA
>JAYTWE010000074.1:0-4096 GCA_043744055.1 Magnetospirillum sp. | reverse complement strand
CCGTCCTTGACGACCGGCGTCGTAGCGTATTCCACCGGCACAGCGGTGCCGTCCTTGCGCCACAGCACCTCGGTGTCCACCTTACGCGGCTGGCCATCGCGAGACGTCATGTACATGGAGCATTCCACTCGGGGAAACTCCCGCCCGTCAGGATAGGTGTGGTGCATCAGGGGATGCATCGCCTTACCGATCAGTTCGTCCTCGGTATAGCCCAGCATGGCGGGCACCGCCGGGTTGACGAAACTGATCCGCCCCTCGGTATCCATACCGACGATGCCGTCGCCCACAGCCGTCAGAATTAGGCGTGAACGCTCCTCCAGAGCGGCCAGGGCGGCTTCGTTCTGCTTGCGCCGGGTGATATCACGCACCGAGGCGCAAACACACAGACCGCGAGCGCCCAGGGCGGGCAATCGGGACAGGCCAACCTCGACCGGGAATTCGACGCCATCCCTGCGAATTCCGCGCAGCTCCTTGTTCAAGGCTCCCATGGTGCGGGCGGCGCCGCCACGGGTATAGCCGTCGCGCTGCCCCACATGGTGGGAACGGGCGGCAGCCGGAACCAGATCTTCGATCACCCGGCCGACCAAGGCACCGGCCTCATAACCAAACATGACCTCGATTTGCGGATTGGCGAGAATGATGATCCCGCGTTCATCAGCCACCAGCATGCCATCCGGGGCCGATTCGATGATGCCGCGATACCAGGCTTCGGTTTCCTGCAAATACTCCTGCTGCCGCTGCAAGGCTTCGGCCTGATGCTGAGTGCCGAGATTGCGTTCCAGAATCTCAAGATTCATCGCCACCATGGGCATCAAGGCATCCAGTAAGGCGCGCTTATCCGCGTCGATACTGCGCAATGCCGCCAGCACGACCACTCCCAACAAGCAGCCAGACTGTACGATGGGCAGCATCAAGATGGACTTCGGATTTGCCTTTCCCTCCCCCCAGACGATGCGAATATCGGTTCCGGGCGGATCGGGAATAAGAATAGGGGTCATAGTCTTGGCGCATTGGCCGACCAGCCCCTGGCCGATGGCGACGTTCTCCAGGGATTGGGGTAAGGCGCCATACCCCCCCTTTGGAGTTAACATCCGGTTCTCGTCATCCAGAACGTAAAAGGCGCCATACTCGGCATTGATCCGAGGTGCGACATTTTGCAGGAACTTCTGGGAGAACTCCGTCAAAGACCCTGCCTGATGAAGACCTGCGGAAACCTCCGCCAGATACGACTTGGTTGCGGAATCGACTTCCAGCTTCCCGGTGTAGGTCTTCAACTCCGCTTCAGCATGCAGACGTTCTGTGTTGGCCTGATGCAGACGGCCGCGCCAAGCCAGAAACAATGCGCAGAGGCCGAATACCAGGATTCCGCTCATTCCGCCGATACTGACCTTCCGGGATGCGGACATCACCTGATCGAGATCGCCCAGCAGGACCAGTGTCCACTCGCCGTTGGGATCGTTCCATTGCACCGGAGCGCGTGCGACGGCGTAGCGATGATGATCGACGTCCACCCGGTCTGCAGTGATGTCGAAGGAAAGAACCTCGGGGGTTCCGCTTTCGAAAACCTTGCCGAATTGTTTGAGTGCCCGGATGGCGGCCAATTGCTCGGCTGTCCGCTGTCCCGCCACATGAGCCACCCAATCACCCCGGTTACTGGCAAAGGCGACATTTTGCGGCGATAAGAGCAAGGCTGGCCCTGACCAAGCCTTCAGCACGGAATCCACCCGATCGAGGTCAAGGCGGGCCACCGCAGCTCCGATGGGTGGTGAATTGACCGAAGCTTCGCCATAGACGGGGGCTGAGAAATAGAGAGCCCGCTCGCCCGTGGTCAGGCTGACGGCCGCGTAGATGTTCTGCTTGCCCTGCATGGCGATCTGAAAATACGGGCGGAACTTGATGTCCAGGCCCGTACTGGATTTGCCGGAACTGTCCCAGGATGAACGAACGATCCCACTTCCGTTCACCAGGAAGATGCCGCTTGCCTGATAGGAGGTGCCGACGGCTTGCAAGGCTTCCATCACGCCCGCATCGGAATGAAGCGTTGTTCCGCGTACGACTCCCTTGATCGGCGGATTAACTAAGCCCAGCGCCGCCACCGATCCCATGATGTTGCCGTTAAGCGTTTGAGCCGTGACTTCGATGGCGCGACGCTTACCCTCCGTCGCCAAGACCTCCTTATAGCCATGTTCGAGAGAAATGCGGGTCGCCTCCGTGATCCCGAAAGCCATGAGAGCCGAGACGAAGACTGCGCCGATCCAGGGACGAAACGAAGGAGGTGTCGTCATGACACGCCATCCTGCCGTCCCGGCGACAATGTCACATGGAGAGCGCCCGCCAATTCAGTCAACCGTTCCCGCGCCGCGTCGAAATCGCAATCATCGACTGCCTTTAAAACCCTCTCGGCGATCTTGGCGTGACCCAACGCCCGCAGCCGGTCAGCCAGACCATCCGCCACGGCTTCGGCATCGGAATCTGAATCGGCCAGCAACGCATCCAGTCGGCGGAGGTCCGTTGCCAAGACATCCATGTCCACCGTGATGGCCGGTGCACTGACCGCCGCCGCGTCTCCCAGCCCGGCCGCGATACGCGCCCGCAGATCGGCCAGTTCAGCCTCCATGAGGAGAAGAGCATCGGCGAGCCCGTCAGTCTCGCCAGTCTTCAGCATGGTCTCGACCGTGGCGGCAAGTTCGGCCATGCGAGGGGCACCGATATTGCCCGCCAGGCCCTTGACGGTATGAGCCTCGCGGATGGCGGTTTCACGATCGCCACTGTCATGGGCCGCCCGGATTCGCGCTATCACCTCGGCTTGGGCGTCGCGGAAACTCACCAGCAGCTTTCGCAGCAGCTTGGTCTTGCCCGCCACTCGCGCCAGGGCGGCTTTCAGTTCCAGACCAGGAATATGGGGAAGCTCATCGTCGCCAAGGATCTTGGCCGGGAGAGCTTCGGGCGTGGCGGCCTCTTGCTTCGGCTTGATCCACCGCGCCAGGGTCAGAAACAACTGCGCCACGTCGATGGGCTTGGCGATATGGTCGTTCATGCCGCTTTCGATGCACTTTTCCTTATCACCCGCCATGGCATTGGCGGTCATAGCCAGGATAGGAAGATCGGCAAAGCGCGGATTTTGACGAATCCTGCGAGTGGCCTCGAAACCATCCATCACCGGCATCTGGCAATCCATCAAGACACCGTCATAAAGAGTGGCAGATACCTTCTCCACCGCTTCGGCGCCATTATTGGCTACGTCCACGCGCAGCCCGGCGTCTTGCAAGATCTCCAGCGCCAGCTCCTGATTGACCGCATTGTCTTCCACCAACAGCAGATGCCCCCCCTTCACCAGCCGGGCCGCTTCTTGGTAATTGGCCTGCTTCTCGTGTTTGCGGGTGCGTTGCGCCACGTCCTTGCCCAGCGCATTAAGGATACTGTCGAGCAAGGTGGATGGACTGACCGGTTTGACCAGGACGCCGTCGATATGGGTGCCCTCGGCCTGTTGCAGCAGTTCGTCGCGGCTATAGGCGGTGACCATGACAAAGGCGGGGGTTTCCGACAGTTTGGTATCGGCACGGATACGTTTGATGGTTTCCACCCCGTCCATGCCGGGCATCATCCAGTCCATCAGCACCAGGCCATAGGGCTTGCGTTCCAGTTGGGCTTGCTCCAGCTCGCCGATGGCCTCTCCCCCGCTGCTGACTGCCGTGGCGTCGAATCGGAGCGAGGCGAGAATATTCTGGAGGATTTCGCGGGCACTGGCATTGTCATCCACCACCAGAATGCGCAAGCCTTGGACGTCCTCGGCATTGACCGACAGACGCCGCTGCTCGCTCTGAACGCCGAATTTGGCGGTGAAGTGGAATGTGCTGCCTTCGCCAGGCTCGCTGTGGACGGCGATTGCACCATCCATCATTTCCACCAGCTTCTTGCTGATGGTCAGCCCCAGCCCGGTGCCGCCGTATTTGCGGGTGGTGGAGGCGTCGGCCTGGCTAAAGCTCTGGAACATCTTGGCGCACTGCTCGGGCGTCATGCCTATGCCCGAGTCCTTAACCCAGAAGTGCAGCTCCACGCCCTGCGCGTCCTCGGCCACTGTTTCGATGCCGACCAC
>JAYTWE010000073.1:0-3783 GCA_043744055.1 Magnetospirillum sp. | reverse complement strand
GGTGGACCGGATCGGCGGCGATCTCGTTGGTGTCGTGGTTAAAGGTCGCCGAGAGCGCCTTGAAGGCGAAGCGGGTCGAGATGCCGGACATACCCTCGTCCACGCCTGCCGCATCCTTGTATTCCTGCAGGCTCTTCGCCCGCGGGTCGATCTCGCGCAACATCTCGCCATCATAGACCCGCATCTTGGAATAGAGGTTGGAGTTCTCGTGCTCCCGCAGACGCGACAACACGGCGAAGCGCGACATCATTTCCAAGGTGCCCGGCGCGCACGGAGTTTTTTGCAATTCCGAAGTGTCGATCAGCTTGTCATAGATCTTCTGTTCCTCGGCGACCCGCAAGCAATAGGGAACCTTGATGACGCAGATGCGGTCGATGAAGGCTTCATTGTTACGGTTGTTCTTGAAGGTCTGCCACTCCGCCTCGTTGGAATGGGCCAAGACCGTGCCCAAGAACGGCATGGCTCCGATATTTTCCGAGCCGATATAGTTGCTTTCCTGAGTGGCGGTCAGCAGGGGATGCAGCATCTTGATAGGGGCCTTGAACATCTCGACGAATTCCAACAGCCCCTGGGTGCAGCGGTTGAGGCCGCCCGAGTAGGAATAAGCGTCGGGATCGTTCTGGCTGAACATCTCCAACTTGCGGATATCCACCTTGCCGACCAGGGTCGAAATGTCCTGATTGTTTTCGTCGCCGGGCTCGGCCTTGGAAACGGCGACCTGCTTGAGCCGTGACGGATAAAGCTTCACCACCTTGAACTTGGAGATGTCACCGCCAAACTCGTCCAGCCGCTTGACCGCCCAGGGGCTCATCAGACCGGATACCCGGCGGCGCGGAATGCCATACTTGTCTTCCAGCACTGGCCCCATTGTCTCGGGGTCGAACAGGCCCAGGGGACTTTCGAACAGCGGGGACAGTTCCTTCCCCGCTTTCAGGGCATAGATGGGGTGAACCTCCATCAACGCCTTCAGCTTCTCGGCCAGGGATGACTTGCCGCCGCCCACCGGCCCCAGCAGATAGAGGATCTGCTTACGCTCTTCCAGCCCTTGGGCGGCATGGCGGAAATATCCGACAATCCGCTCGATGGTCTCTTCCATTCCGTAGAAATCGGAAAAGGCCGGATAAATCTTGATGGTGCGGTTCATGAACACGCGGGACAGCCGAGCGTCCTTGGCGGTGTCGATGACCTCGGGCTCACCGATGGCGGCAATCATTCGTTCTGCCGCCGAGGCGTACATCATGGGGTCGTCGCGACAGCCTTCCAGGTATTCCAGCAAGGAAAGATCGACTTCCTTACGGCCTTCATAAGCTTGCGAGTATCGGGTGAAGATATCATCGGAGGGTGCCATATCATCACTCCATGCCTAGGGTCTATCCAGCCACCGCAGTTCACGCCGAAATCGCAGCCATGAACGGGCGGGTCCTTACACTTATGTTTGGATTGATTTCGACAAAGCCAGGGGGGGGACGTAAAGATTTCCGCATCGGTGCCATGCCGCTTGCGAAAACAGAGTCCAGGGAGCCGTGAACACGGCCCAAGACGGTGCTAGAGAAACCAAAAGACCACATGGCGTCATCCTTCTCGCCACAGCTCAGGTAGTGTCAGTTTAAGCGCGGGAGCCTTAACAAAGTCCTTTGCCGAAAAAGAAACAGCCACCCTGGAGGCTTGTCCCAGGATGGCTGATCATTGTGGCGGAACTGAGGAATCCGATCAAATATACTGGCCGGAATCCACCTTGATGACCTCGCCGGTGATGCAGCGTGCCGCGTCCGAGAGCAAGAACAGCACCGCATTGGCGATGTCGTTGGTGTCGGGAAGGATGGAAAGCGCCGCCTCGGCCAGGGCCTTGTCGCGGAACTGCTGGTCCAGCTTCAGAGTCATTTCGGTCAGCACCATGCCCGGAGCCACCGCATTACAAGTCACGCCTTTCGGCCCCAATTCCTTGGCCGCCGTCTTGGTCAGGCCCACCATGCCCGCCTTGGATGCGGCGTAGTTGCCCTGGCCCATCTTGCCGCGCAAACCGTTGATGGAGATCATGTTGACGATGCGCCCGACGCCATCTTGGACCATGCCCGGCCCCGCCGCCCGAATCATGTTGAAAGCGCTGGTAAGATTGACGGTGATGACCGAAGACCACTCGTCATCACTCATCTTGAGCAGAGTGCGATCCCTTGTGATACCGGCATTGTTGACCAGCAGATGGACCGGCTTGCCGATAGCGGCGAATCCAGCGGCGACACTGGCGGAATCCGAGACATCCACCACATGGGCGGTCATACCAGAGGGCAAGTCACCCGCTTCGCGGTCGAACACATGAACTTCGGCTCCTCCCGCCGCCAATCCATCGGCGATGGTTCGCCCGATCCCTCGCATGCCGCCGGTAACGACCGCAACCCGACCCGAAAATTCCCACTTCATATCAGCCACCTCTTGACCCGCCGCTGTATTTCGGTATTATCGTACCGAATTATTCATTTAACAAGGTACTGCCCGCCTGAGGTGCCGTCAAGTGTCGGCACTTCCATTTTGCAGAAGGTACCGAGATCGGGAGGTTCGCGAGTTCCATGAGCACCACTATCCGCGACATCACAAGCGCCGACATCGAACGGGTGATCGAACTTGATCGCCGCCTGACCGGGACGCCTCGGCGCAACTATCATGAAAAGCGGATGGCTGCCGCCACCGCCGAACCATCCAGCTTCGTCACCATCGCCGCCGCCGATGGTCCGGTCCTGAAGGGCTATGTCTTCGCTCATATTCTTGACGGCGAATTCGGCGGCACCGGCCCGGTGGGCGTGGTGGAAACCATCGGCGTCGATCCTGACCAGCGCGGCAACGGCCTTGGCCGCAAGCTGATGGCCGCCGTCGAGGATGCCATGCGCAAACGCGGCATCCGCGAATTGGTCACTCAGGCCAACTGGACCGAGCACGGCATCACCCGTTTCTTCCAGTCCGCGGGCTTCGAGCTGGCTCCCCGCTTGGTTCTCGAACGCGGGACCGGCGATGTCTCGGACTTCGAGGCTCCTCTGGCCCAGCAGGTCCGCGATAGCGACGAAGTGGATCTTTCCGATCCCTCCGGCGACGATTTCTCCGCCCTGTCGCGTGATCGCGTCCCGGTGCGCTCGCTGACCGAAGCCGACTTCCCCTATATCGTGTCCATCGACCGCAAGGTCACGCGCCGCGATCGTTCGGGTTACTACAAGCGTAAAATTTCGGAAGTCACCAAGGAATCCGGCGTGCGCGTCTCCCTGGTGGCCGAGATGGACGGCCTGTTCGCCGGTTTCGTCATGGCCCGCACCGAATACGGCGAGTTCGGCCGCGCCCAGACCACCGCCATTCTAGACACGATCGGCGTTGATCCGGCCAATGCCGGCAACAATGTCGGCCGTGCTCTGATGAGCCAGCTGCTTACCAATCTGTCTTCCCTGGGTGTTGAAAAAGTTCAGACCCAGGTAGCGTGGAACAGCTTCGACCTGCTGCGCTTCATGGCTCGCTGCGGCTTCGTTCCGTCCCAGCGTCTGGCCTTCTGGCGCCGCCTGGACTGACGCTCTCTCGCGGGTCGTCTCCCCCCCCTTGACCGACCCGCGTGAAGGGGCCGGAGATCGCAAGATCTCCGGCCCCTTGTGCTTTGCGTTGTTCCATTGTGGAAAAATATACCCCCTCGTCCCGCCATTCCGGTTTGTTATACTGAGCTATGGATATGCGTCAGCTCAGATACTTCATCGGCATCGTTGAACACGGATCACTGACCCGTGCGGCCGAGGCCTTGCGGGTGGCGCAGCC
>JAYTWE010000072.1:0-1961 GCA_043744055.1 Magnetospirillum sp. | reverse complement strand
GGCGGCCGTCGCTTCCCGATGTTCCTGGTATCCAGTTTGCCGTGACCTCCAACGAGGCTCTCGACCTGATGCAGCTGCCCGAGCGCATGGTCATCGTTGGTGGTGGTTACATTGCAGTGGAGTTCGCGGGAATCTTCAGCACGCTGGGGGTGAACGTGACCCAGATTCTTCGCGGTGATACGGTTTTGCGCGGCTTCGACGAGGATGTCCGTGCCGCCTTGGCCGAGGAAATGACCAAGCGCGGCATCACTTTACGCACTGAAACCATAGTTCACTCCATCGAGCGGGCGGGCCGGGGCTATAGCATCAGACTTTCGGGAGATGAGACCATCGAGACCGATCTGATCCTTTACGCCACGGGCCGATCTCCCAACACAACGGGCCTGGGGCTGGAGGCGGCTGGTGTGACTCTGGGCGCCAATGGAGCCGTGGTGGTGGACGGATATTCCCGCACCAGCGTGGCCAATATCTGGGCGGTGGGCGATGTCACCGACCGGATCAACCTGACTCCGGTGGCTATCAACGAGGCCATGGCCTTCGTCAAGACCGCCATCTTAGGGGTTCCGACCACCATGGATTATGACAATGTCCCATCGGCGGTCTTCAGTCAGCCTCCCATCGCCACGGTGGGGCTGACCGAGGCCGAGGCCCATGCCCGCCATGGTCATGTGGATGTCTATCTGTCGCGGTTCCGCCCCATGCGCAATATCTTGGCCGATCGCGACGAGCGGACCATGATGAAGCTGATCGTCGATCCGGTCAGCGACCGGGTTCTCGGGGTTCATATGGTCGGCCAGGACGCGGCGGAGATTATCCAGGGCTTTGCCGTGGCGCTGAAATGCGGAGCCACCAAGGCTCAGTTCGACGCGACCGTGGGGATTCATCCCACCGCCGCCGAGGAGTTGGTGACCATGCGGGAAAAGCGGCCGGAAGCGGCGCGATCCTTATGATCGACTATGATTTCCCGTTGTGGCGGCCGCCGTCGGAAGGCGAGAACCTGATTATTCAGGCGACTTTGGGATGTCGCTATAATCAGTGCAGTTTCTGCTCCATGTACAAGGCTAAGACCTACCGGGCGCGGAGCCTGGACGAGGTCTTTGCCGATATGGATGCGGCGGCGCGGGAATGGCCTGATGCCCGGCGGGTCTTCCTGGCCGATGGCGATGCCTATTGTCTGCCCACCGAGACCCTGGTGGCTTTGTGCGATGGGCTGGCGGCCCGCTTTCCGGCGCTTCAGCGCATCTCGGCTTATGCCACTCCCTTCGATATCTTGAAGAAGAATCCAGACGAGATCGCTCTGCTGAAAGCCAAGCGTCTGGGGCTGGTTTATCTGGGCATGGAGTCCGGCTCGGATGACATGCTCAAGCGTATCGCCAAAGGCTCATCGCGTCAGATGGAGGATGCCCTGACCCGTGCCCGCGAGACCGGGTTGAAGGTTTCCGCCACGGTGATCCTGGGGCTTGGCGGTAAGGCCCATTGGCAAGAGCATATTGATGCGACCGCCGATCTGGTCAACCGGGCGCCGCCGGTTTATCTCTCCACCTTGCAATTAGGGCTGGAGAGTGAGGTCGCGCCAAGGTTCTTTGAACGCTATGGCGAAGACTTCCAATGGCAAGACGATCAGGCGGTGCTGGTGGAGCTGCGCCGTCTGGTGGAACGGCTCGACCCGCCCAGCCCGGTGATCTTCCGCTCCAACCATGCCAGCAACACCTTAGCCTTGGCCGGGACTCTGCCCAAGGATAAGGACAAGCTTCTGGCGCAGCTGGACATGGCCTTGGCGGGCCAGACCCGGTTACGGCCCCGCTGGATCAGGGGATTGTAGGTGAGAATCTGAAAGACCAAAGGGCTCAGCCCTTTACGGGGGGCAACGAACCCAGATTTCGAATTGGTTAATTCCATCGTCTTGGCCGGGCTTGTCCCGGCCATCCACGCCCTTCCGTCTGGCAAAATGCTGGTGGAAC
>JAYTWE010000071.1:0-6950 GCA_043744055.1 Magnetospirillum sp. | reverse complement strand
GGCCAGGGAAGCGGTAAAGACGGTTCGGGTGGGCGATGTCACGGCGGAGCCCGTTGGTTTCGGTGGTGGTTTCGACGCCATTTACTCCAACGACACCATTTATTATTTCTGCGATGCCGATCTGGCTCGTTTCGCACAGCATTGCTTCGAGGCTTTGAAGCCCGGCGGTCTGTTGGTGGTCCAGTTCATCCAGGGCAGCTTTGCGCGAGACGGCGACGGCCTGTCATCAGCGCTGCCGGTGGAGTTTTCCCAGTGGCGCGACATTCATGGCGTGCTGCACCAAGATAACCCGATCCGATTGCTTGATCCCGATGGGGTGGTGAGCATCCTTGCCAAGGCAGGGCTTCAGCTCGCGGGCAAGAAGACGGTGTGGGAAACCTACGGCGTTCGGGAAGAGGCCATGCAGTGCAGCCGCTTCCTGGCATTCTCCCGGATTTAACCCATCAGTGTTTGGTATACCCCGTCGCCTTGAGAATCCGAAAACTTGACGAGAGAGACTGTGGGCTTCGCCCACGCCCGCAAAGGACTCGGTCCCTTGCGGGTGAAGGGCAGAGCCCTTCGGTATTTCGGGTTCTCACGTGAACTGAGCATAGCGTTCAAGGATGGCGGCCAGATTGTCGTAATGGCGGATGGTCTCGTCGGTGATCGTCACGCCGTAATGCTCTTCCAGCGCCAGCATGATGGTCAGATGGCCCATGCTGTCCCAGTCGGGATGTCCTCCCAGGCGGCTGTCCTCGCCCAGCGAAGCGGGTGGGCAATTCAGGGCTTCCGAGACCAAGGCAAGGGGCGTGGGGATTAAGCTCACCGCAATTCTCTTTTCATTGGCGTTTATCTCAGCCTCCGACCAGAGCCATGGGATTGGCTTCCAACATGGATAGGCTGACGGTGTGCAGGGTCTCGATCCGGCAGATATGGCTGTGCCCCATGGCGCAGGGGATGGTGGTCAGGGCTCCTGTCTGGGACAGGTGCCGCTGGACCGGTTCAAAATCGGTTACAAGGTCGGTGCGGGCGCGGCCGAAATAACGGCAGTGGACATGAACCTCTGTCGCGTCGGGTTCGATCCTGATGCGCTCTAGAGTCAGCCATTGGCGATAGGAAAGATTGGCGACCGCTTCCATATGGTGAAGATAGGTGCAGCCCTCGTTGAAGTCGCAGCCCAACAGCAGCAGCTTAAAGCCGTGTCGATGCATCAGATCAAAGTCGGAGCCCGGCCCCAACGAGCATTCCGGGTCACTTTGCCGCAGCAAACCCGCATCCGGGCCGATACCGGCATGATTATGGATGGGGCACAGGCTGCGGATGGCGCCGGGCAGCTTGCGCACATATTCCGACAGCGCCCCGGTGGCCTCGCCCGGTCGGGTGGCGGGGTTATAGGGGAGGGCGGAATCGAAGGTATAGGTGGGGACGATCAGGGTTCCACTGGGGCCGATCCGTTCGCGCAGGGCATTGGCCAGGGTGGCGGTGCCGCCTTCGATCACGCCGAAGGACAGCAGACGTGAATGCACCGCCAGCCGGTCGCCGTCCGTGATCTTTAACAGGTCAAGAAGGTGGCTGATTTCAGCCGATGAGGTCCTTGGAAGCGGCATCAGAGGTTTCCACCATGGCTTTGTCCAGCGCCATCAGCCGGTTGTCCCGGTCATTGGCCTTGAACTTGATATCCGCGCCGACGCCGAAGACGATCACATCGTCGGGGACGTCCCGATCCACCACCAGGGCATTGGCGGCGACACGAACATTCTTCCCCACCTTGCTGTTGCCGAGAATGGACGAGCCCGGCCCCATCCACAATCCTCCGGCGATAGAGGGGTAGTGGCCGTGATTATGGCCGATGGTACAGTTCTGGGTCACGGCGATAAAGGGGCCGAATTCACCATAGCCGATGACGCTGCCCAAGGCGTGCAGGGGGAAGAACAGGTCGATTTCCTGGGTCATGTAGAACAGGTTCAGGCAGCAGCGCCCCTTCATCACCACGAACAGGCAGTCCAGTAGCGACTGAGGCGCTCCGGCCAGGAACAGGCGTCGGGTGAAGATGTGGAGCAGTCGGGACAGGTGTTCCAGGTTGAGCGGGTTGACCAGCGGCACGCCATCGGCAGCGCGGTAATAGCGAGCGGTGCACATGGCGTGTTCGGCGGCGACCTTGGCATAGGTCTCCTGAAAGATTGTGCGATATTCGGATAGCGCCAAGTTCAGCCCCGGCAGCGGGGATTCCTTGTCGAGGATATGACGGAAGACCTCCCAAACCGTGTCTTCGGGCCACTTTCCCGGATCTTTGGAGTGGAGCAGCGAGGCCAGGTCGGCAGTTTGGTGGGGGGTCATGAATTTCGCAGTGATGACGTGAAAGGGAAACCGCCTGAATCAGGCGGCACCGGCACCGGAATCGGCCGTGTGCAATTGGTGAACCAAGGTCTTGGCAAAGGCGGCGTTCAAGGTCGGGTCATAGCGCATCACCATGGTGACGGCATAGCTGCGCGCCTCGTCATCATCCCACCCGGCACTGCGGGCGGTGGAGATGGCCGTGCTGACGATGTGGCTTCTGTCGATGGGCTTAATCATGACGGGGATCATGACAGCGAACCGGTTAATACCGGGTTATCAATTCAGGGCAATCGGGTGAAGCCGATTGCCCTGAATTGGTTTCAGCCTTGCTTGTGTTTCGGGCGACCACCCGGCTTTGACTTCCACGGAGCCTTGAGCGGCTTGACCATGGAGCGCTCGGCGGGGCGCTCTGGGGGGCGCTCGGCGGGGCGGGGTGGTGTGTCCTTCGGCTTGTGGGATTCTGTCTCCGCATGGGGAGAATCCGCCAAAGGCTCGATGCGGACATCGGCCCGTTCAATCAGCCGGATAGCGGCGGTGAATCGTTCGGCTACCGAGGCGTCGACTTCAAACTTCGTCTCGCGCTCGAAGATACGGATCGCACCGATTTCCGGCTTGGTGATTTTGCCTTGGCGGCAAATCATGGGAATCAGCCAGCGGGGATCGGCGTTTTTTTGACGGCCGATATTCAGGCGGAACCACACGCTTCCACCGGGTAGGCTGTTGGGGTTCTCTCCGCGCGGCATGCGTTCGCGGGGTTCGCGGGCTTCCCGAGGCTCGCGCAGTTCCCGCGACGGCGTGCCGGGGCCGGGATCGAAGACCTCTTCGGCGGCGGGAAGGTGGGAGCGATACATGCGCACCAGCGCGGCGGCGATATCTTCGGGCGAGCGTTCAGCCAACAGGGCCTTGGCCATGGCCAGATCGTCCTCGGTCAGCTCTTCGGTCAGGACCGGGCTTTTCAGCAATCGTTCCTGGTCCAGCTTGCGAATGTCGTCCGCCGAGGGTGAGCCACCCCAAACGGCCTGAACACCGGCGGTCTGCAGCAGCATTTCGGCTTTGCGGCGGCGGGAAAGGATGACCAGCAGAACGCTGACTCCCTTGCGGCCGGCGCGGCCGGTGCGACCGCTGCGATGCTGCAATGTCTGGGCGTTCTGCGGTAGTTCGGCATGGATGACGAGGCCGAGATTGGGCAGATCAATACCGCGAGCCGCCACATCGGTGGCGACGCAAACCCGTGCCCGGCCGTCGCGCAGGGCTTGAAGAGCGTGGTTACGCTCGTTCTGGCCCAATTCACCGGACAAGGCCACGGTGGAGAAGCCGCGCTCTAGCAAGATGGCCTGAAGATGACGGACGGATTCGCGGGTATTGCAGAAAACCAAGGCAGTGGGAGATTCGAAGTAGCGCAGCAGGTTGACGACCGCATGTTCGGTCTCGTTGGGGGCAACCCGGACGGCGCGGTATTCGATATCGGCATGGCCCTGTTGACCGGCCGAGACGGCAATTCTCCAGGCATTGCGCTGATAGCGCTTGGCCATGGTGACGATGGCGTGGGGCAAGGTGGCCGAGAACAGTAAGGTCCGGCGGCTTTGCGGCGTCGCTTCGAGGATGAATTCCAGATCCTCGCGAAAGCCGAGATCCAGCATTTCGTCGGCTTCGTCGAGCACGACGGCCCTCAGCTTGCTGATGCGCAAGCCGCCCCGTTCCAGATGGTCACGCAGACGGCCGGGGGTGCCGACCACGATATGGGCGCCCCGGTTCAGCATTCTTTGTTCGGCCCTGGGGTCCATGCCGCCGACGCAAGACACCACCTGTCCGCCGCAATGGGCGTAAAGCCACGACAGTTCGCGATGCACCTGTAAGGCAAGCTCGCGGGTGGGGGCGACGATCAGGGCCAGCGGCTCACCGGCGGGCTCTAGAACATCGGCCTCGCCCAGCAAGGTATTGGCGATGGCCAGGCCATAGGCCACGGTCTTGCCCGAACCGGTCTGAGCCGAGACCAGCAAGTCGCGGTCTATGGCGCCGGGTTCGAGAACGGCCGCCTGAACGGGGGTGGCATCGGTATAGTCGCGCTCGGTCAGAGCTCGGAGGAGCGGATGACCCGCAGGAAAAGGTACCATGTCTGAGGCAATGCTTTCTTTGAGTTGGCTGCGCCCAAGGGGGGGCAGGGTGGGCTCATCCGGGCGTCTCGTTCCTTCGCGGAAGAACCGCATTCATAGAGTGCCGGCGGCCGGGAATATCTGGATCGTGCGGGTGAGATATCACGATTATGCCCGGAATCCCCAGGAAATAACGCTTTGTATTGTTCTGGCGTATTTCATATGCGGGGTTTGCCAGCCTTTGGTGCTGGCGTATTCGTATGATGTCCCTGAAAAATGATGTCACGTCTTGACGCGTCACCTTGCATCAAGACGCAGCATCAGAACTTGGCGGAATGGGAGCTGTCGTCTTTAAGACGGGCGAGCCGTTCCTTTGCAGGTCAGTTTTTCCACCTCGCTCAGGACCAGGAACGCGATGTCCTGGTCGCGAATATCGGTGGGGTGGCCGGATTTTTCCGCCCGTTCTCGGGCGATATCAACGGCATGAGCACCGTAACAGATCAAGATTCGATGTGCGGCACGGCTAATTTCGTCAGGGTTTGTAGTCAACATATTGACCTCCTGTGCTGTGGCATTCACACTATGTGGTATTATTGAGGTGATTTGCAAGAAAATGTCGTCATCAGCCCGTCAACACCCATGCTGGCGCATCGGTGCCGCTTGGGGTAAACCGGGCATCGCTTCCCAACAGCAATCGAGCCAACAGCAATCGAGAGAGCATGTCCCTGTCCCAGTCCGCTGCTATCACGTCCCGCATTGCCCAGGAACTGGGAGTTCGCGACGCTCAAGTCGCCGCCACCGTCCAGATGCTGGATGAAGGCGCCACGGTTCCCTTTATCGCCCGCTACCGCAAGGAGGCCACCGATGGCCTGGACGATACCCAATTGCGCAATTTGGAAGAGCGCCTGGGCTATCTGCGCGAGATGGAGGGGCGTCGGACGGCCATCCTCAAATCCATCGAAGAACAGGGTAAACTGACCCCGGAGCTGGCGGGACTGATCGGCGTTGCCGACAGCAAGGCCCGACTGGAAGATTTGTATCTGCCTTATAAGCAAAAGCGCCGGACCAAGGCCCAAATTGCCCGTGAAGCGGGACTGGAGCCCTTAGCCGATTTACTGTTGAACGACCCAACCCTGGTCCCGGAGCAGGCTGCCGCCGCTTTTGTCGATGCCGAAAAGGGCGTGGCCGATTCCAAAGCCGCTCTGGATGGAGCGCGCCAAATCCTGATGGAGCGCTTTGCCGAGGATGCCGAATTGCTGGGCGGTTTGCGTAATCTTTTGTGGGATGGCGGGGTTCTGATCTCTACCCTGGCTGATGGTAAGGCGGAAGAGGGGGCCAAGTTCTCCGATTACTTCAGCTACCGCGAGACGTTGAAGGCTATTCCGTCTCATCGCGCCCTGGCATTGTTCCGAGGGCGTAACGAGAATGTTTTAACGTTGAAATTACTGAGTCCCGACGAAGCCGCCCGGCCGGAAGGCACGGTTTTGGCCGGTCCTGGCGAATGCGAGGCTCGCATCGCGCGGCGTTTCGGCATCCGCGACGCCAAGCGCGCGGCTGATTCCTGGCTGGCTGAGACGGTTCGTTGGGCGTGGCGCATCAAGATTCATCTGCATCTGGAGTTAGAGTTGATGGGGCGCTTGCGCGAGGCGGCGGAAGAGGAGGCTATCCGGGTCTTCGCCCGCAATCTCCGTGCCTTGCTGCTGTCGGCTCCCGCCGGTCAGCGCGCCTGTATCGGCCTTGATCCCGGGATCCGCACGGGCGTCAAGGTGGCGGTGACCGATGCCACCGGTAAGGTGGTCGAGACGGTCACCATCTATCCCCATCAGCCGCGTAATGACTGGCAAGGTTCGTTGGCTGCCATCGCTCATCTGGCCCGCAAGCATGCCGCCAAACTGGTCGCCATCGGCAACGGCACCGCTTCGCGTGAGACGGATCGGTTGGTGGTGGATGTGATGAAGCGTCATCCCGAACTGGAGCTGGAAAAGCTGGTGGTCAGCGAAGCGGGAGCCTCGGTCTATTCCGCCTCTGAAGTGGCGGCGCTGGAATTTCCCGACCTGGATGTGTCCCTGCGCGGTGCGGTCTCTATCGCCCGCAGACTGCAAGACCCGCTGGCCGAACTGGTGAAGATCGACCCCAAGGCCATCGGCGTCGGCCAGTATCAGCACGATGTGGATCAGACTCGGCTGGGCCGGTCTTTGGACGCGGTGGTCGAGGACTGCGTGAATGCGGTCGGGGTCGAGGTCAATACGGCTTCGGCGGCGTTGCTGGCCAGGGTCGCCGGTCTGTCATCCACTGTCGCTAAGAATGTGGTGGAGTTCCGCGACCGCAACGGCCCCTTCGCCAGCCGTGACGCATTGAAGCAGGTGGAGCGGCTGGGGCCGAAGGCCTTTGAACAGGCGGCGGGCTTTCTGCGCGTCTTGGGCGGCATCAATCCGCTTGACGCGTCCTCGGTCCATCCCGAGGCTTATCCCGTGGTGGAGCGGATCGTCAAATCCACCGGAAAGCCGGTGGGAGCCTTAATGGGAGACACCCTCTTCATCC
>JAYTWE010000070.1:0-11484 GCA_043744055.1 Magnetospirillum sp. | reverse complement strand
TATCGGTCGCAGTGTCCGATGGCAATGACAACCCGAAAATATCACCAACCGCCACGCTTGACCCAGTCTTCGACCATGGCGACGCGATCTGCTCCCCAGAATCCTTCCCCGTCAACCAGGAAGAACGGTGACCCAAAGACCCCTGATTCGATAGCCGCCTCGGTCTCGTCCTTCAAGCGTTGTTTCCAGACCGCGTCTTGGGCGGCTGCCTCCAACTGACCTGGATCAACGCCGATCTCGGCACCGATCGCGACCGCAACGGACAAGTCCGAAATATCACGGCCATGGCAGAAATAGGCGTTATAGACCGCCTTGGCATAGCGCTGCGCCAAGGCTTCATCTTGCTCCACCAACCACCAGAATGCACGAGCAGCAGACAAGGATGGGACCGGAAACCGATCCGGGAGGCGATACGGAACCTTCAGTAAGCGTCCCATCCGTTCCCAGTCGTGGCGGGAATACTCCCCCTTCAACGGCTGGTCCACCAATGGCCGATTGCCCGATGCCTTGAAGGCAGAACCGATCATGATGGCTTTCCATGCGACCGGACGACCGCAACGCTGCCCAAGCTCATCGGCCTGCAGGGCCGCGAAATAGCCATAAGGCGAGGAAAAGTCGAAATAGAACGAGATTGGAGAAACCGTCATGGGAACCTCCCTACCAGGGCAGTGTCCGCCCATCGTAATGGATGAGTGAGCCGCTGTCGGCAGGCTTCAACTCCGCCAATACCTTGCGCATGCCCGCCACGGCTTCCGGCGCTTCCAAAGGCGCGCCGGGGCCACCCATATCGGTGCGGACCCAGCCCGGCGACAGAGCAACCGTTGTAATTCCACGCGGGGCCAGATCAATGGACAAGCCCTTCATGACCATGTTCAACGCAGCCTTCGCGGCCCGATAAGCGTAAGAGCCGCCCGAGCTGTTCTCGGCCACCGAGCCCATCATGGAAGAAACCGCCGCCATGATCTTGCGGCCGTCCAGATGATCGGCGAAGGCCTCGGCCACTTTCAGCGGAGCCAGGGCGTCGACTCGCATCACTTCAAGGAACTTGTCCGGGTCAACCGAGCCGAAATCCTGACTCTCGCCATAGATACCCGCGCTGTGGAGCACCATGTCCAGCTTTTGATCGGCCAGAGTACTCGCCAGCCGCCGGATGGAAGCCATGTCCGCGACATCGCAGATATAGACCTCGGCCCCCGCTTCCGACACGGTACGTCCCTGGGAAATTTCGCGCACCGTCGCCAGCACCCGCCATCCATCGGCAGCGTATTGGCGGACGAATTCCAGGCCAAGCCCCCGGCTGGCCCCAATGATGAGGAGTGTGGGCATGGCCTGGCGTCCGATCTACTGCTTCAGGGCGGTGACTTCGATTTCCACCTTCATACGGGGATCGACCAGACCGCAGACGATGGTGGTATTGGCGGGGCGAATGCCCTTGAACGCCTTGCCCAGCACCGGGGCGATTGCCTCGAAGAAAGAGGCTTCGGTCACATAGGCCTTGACCCGCACCACATCCGCCAAGGACGAACCCGCCTGATCCAGCGCGGCGGCGATGGTCGCGATGCACTGTTCCGCCTGAGCAACCACGCCGTCGGCGATATTGCCATCCTTAAAGCCCGACGTGCCAGAGACGAAAACCCAGGGGTCCTGCTGGACGGCACGGGAATAGCCCGCGATTTCTTCGAACGAGGAACCAGAGGAAATCAGGCGACGAGTCATTCGGTCGATCCTTATCAGCAAATGAAAAGAGCTGGAGTCATAACCGATTTATCGGCCAAGGCAACCCCTCCTAACCGTTCATGATCCGCTCTAGGAACGGCAGACGGCCTTCGCGATCCTCGATCTCCAGAACCCACAGATCACAGTCATAGTCACGCTGGCGGGTGATATAGGAATCGGCCTTATCCTCGGCCACCGGTTCGGGGCCGGTGGCGCGCAACCAGGCAGCCTCGCCAGCCCCGTCACGCACCTGGGTGAAGACCTCGCAGCCCGCAGCCCCCCGATTTAACTTAATGAGGACGGCACCGGCATCCTCGTCGCCCTTTCTGACCACCATGGCGGGAATGGCCAAGACAGAGCATTGGCGGATGACCGCATGCACCCACAGCTTGGCCTTCAGGCGGGGTTCGCTCACGCCTTGGGTCCGAATGGATTATCCGGCCCGGAGCTGGGTTCGATATGATCCATGGCCATGCGGCTTCGGGCGGTCTCCCAGATCACTTCCAGCAAGGCATGGTCATGGGCGACGAATTTATGGAAATCACGGGCATCGAGAATCAACAGCTGGCAGCGGCTGATGGCCTTGACCGTCGCAGTGCGCGGACAGCGCTCGATCAGCGCGATCTCTCCGAAGAAATCGCCATTCTTCAAGATGAAGGTTCCCACCTTTCCCTTCACCTCCACCTGCCCGTTGATGATGAAGTACATGCTTTCGCCGGTATCACCCTCGCGCATCAGCACTTCACCCTTGATGGCTCGGCTAAGACGGAGCAAACCCGCGATCTCGGCGATCTGACTGGCTTGAAGCCGCGCGAAGAAAGGAACCTTGGCCACCAGATGCCAGGTGGAAACGAAGTTCTGCCGCTTCATCTCCTCGGCAAAACCAGAGGCCAGGATCGAGGCCGGAAGGGCGAACATACACAGCCCCAACACCGCCACGACACTGCCCAGCATCTTCCCCACAATGGTTCCCGGCACCACGTCGCCATAGCCCAAAGTGCTTAGGGTGACGATGGACCACCACATGGCGTCAGGAACCGATTTGAAGCCGGGATTGACGGTGCGCTCGGCGAAATACAGCAAGGTGGAAGATGAAATCGCCATCAGCAGCATGATGAACAAAGACGCCATCAGCGGCCGCAATTCAGTCAAGGCCACCGCGCCCAAAGTTTCGAGTGCCGGTGAATACCGTGCCAGCTTCAAGAAACGGAGGATGCCGAACACTGTTTCCGCATCATGGGGAAGCTGGAAGGCTTCACCGACCAGAAAGGGAACCACCGCCATGAAATCAAAAATGCCAAAGGGGCTCAGCGCATAGCGAAGCCGCACCTTCAGCGCCGTCTCATCCTCGGCGACATCCAGCCCGGCCGAATATAGACGCAGCCCGTAATCCGCCGTTAAAACCATCAAAAGGAAAGCGCTGATATTAACGGCAAGCCGTTCGTGCAGCCCCCAGACTCCCTCTACCGTATCCACCATGGCGATGCCGGTGGAGAGGACGATGCACACAATCAAAAAGGAGCGAAAGACCACAGCCCGCTTGGGCGGGAACGGTCCTTCGGCAATCAATCCTTTGACCCAATCTTGCATCAAATTCCCCCAATCTCCCCGACACTATAACCTCACATACTTTCGGACGTCACCTGCTGAACACGCCATTTTTCAATGAACCGGGGACATGATAGACTGTAATTGCCTTTGATTTAAGGAAATACCCACCATGCCCCCTCTCCAGTGGACCGAGTCTCTGAGCGTCGGAGATCCCGCCATGGACCTGCATCACCGCCACTTGATCCAGATGCTTACGCGGCTGAACGAGGCAGTGGAAACCGCATCCACAGTCGGCAACATCCTGGCCGATCTCGTAGCCTATGTGGACTTTCACTTCTCCGAGGAGGAAGCCCGACTGGCGGCGGTCGGATTTCCCGAACTGGAAGCACACCGGCAATTCCATCACCGGCTGACCGAAGCGGTGATCGCCATGCAGCGGGCCTATACGTCCAATCCAGATCGCGTCCAGGCTGCCGAGTTGTATGAGTTCTTGTCCCAATGGCTGATCGTGCACATTCAAAGCGAGGATATGGCCTATCGGCCATGGCTTCAAAAGCTGAACTCCGCCACCATGGGCGCGTGATAGCTTTCCGGCGAGCCGCTCACTCCGGCCGGAGAAACCAGTTCATCGCCAAGAATCTCGTTGTGCAGCTCGGCCGCCCGAAAGGCCCCCAGCAGAGGACGGGACACCAAGACATGATCCAGCAAGACCGGATGTCCATGGTGAATGACAGAAAACCGGGCGCTCTCCGGCAGAGAGCGCTCCACCGGAACCAGCATCCGCATGGCCAAATGGCCGTTACCGGTATCTTCTTCGTCGCCGCGGATGATGCGTAAAGCCGGCTCCCGGTCGCAAGCGTTGAAATCACCGCAAACGGCGATCAAGGCATCGGGCTCGGCATCGAAAATCTGCTCCACCAGCAACCGGGCCTCCAAAGCCTGCCCGGACTGCTTGACGCTGGCCAGAAAGAATCCCTCGGCCCAGCCCCCCACCGACAGCCAGCGGCCAGGCCGGGCCTTTTGACCTTGCAGCCACGCGGCGCGCGGCGCCCGCAGATGAACATTAATCACATGCAACAAACGACCATGGGGAAGGCGATAGGACGCATGCAATATGGGCCGATCCCACTCCACCGGCTCTGGAGCCGCCATGGGCGGGTCTGACCGGCTGGAGCGCCACGAACAGGGCTCCACCAATGTGTGGCGGAGCTGGCTTTCACATTCGGCCTTTTGCTTCGAAACGATCACCAGATTATGAAGGTCGGAAGGATGCTGACCGCCCCGGTTCAAGCTGACGACCCGGTGCCAGCCCTCATAGGGCGTTCCCTCCAGCAAACGATCCAATCCTGTCAACAGGCGCGGGCCGTGCTTCGAGGCAGGATGCGCATTAACCTCTTGTAGACAAAGGATATCAGCACGCAAACGCAGAAGTTGCGGCCGCAAGATCTGCAGCCGGTCATCGAAATCTATGTCGCCTCGGGGGCGATCATCCAGATTTTCCAGGTTGAAAGTCGCGATCCTGACCATCCGATTACTTTACCTCAGGCCATTCTCTGCCGCGAGTCCGGCTTGTGCCCAAGCACGCCTCAGGTATAGTGACCTCAATTCTATCGTGGGGGTGGGACTGGGCATGGTATCGGCGACATGGAAAGAGTCCTATCGGGTCGGTCACCCAATGCTGGATTCCGACCATGGCATCTTGATCGACTTGCTGGACCAGCTGTCCGACGCCATGGAAACCGGCCAAAGCCTGGATGTCATCGACAATGTAATCTTCGTCTTGGCCGAGTATGTTCAGCATCATTTCCAGCGTGAGGAAGCCATCATGGCAGCCTCCGGCTTTCCCGAACTGAACCGGCACCGAGAGCAGCATCGGGCGCTGGAGAAAAAAGTAAATGCGATCCGCGACCGATACCGCGCAGGTGAGCGGAGCATTTTAAACCAAGAAGTGGTCGATTTGCTCAAGAAGTGGTTGACCGAGCACATCATGGTTTCGGATAACTCGTATAGGCCGTGGGTGGAACGGACAAATGGCGGCGGCAACAGCCCGTCGCCGATGTCGGAAAGGGGTTTCGGCGCATCATGAATACCGAGCGTAAGTTGTTTACGGCCGAAATAAAAAGGCTGCAACAGCGCGGCGAAGCCGCCGCCCCCAATGCCTCTAATTCCGAAGTCCTCAAAGCGATCAAGGAGCTGAGAGAGGACCTCAAACATATGATCCTTAACGGCGAGCCCCCGCCACCATCAGCGCCGACCCAGGCCCAGATGGACGAGGCCATGCCGCAAAAGGCCGCCGAAGTCTCCATGCTGAAGACAGAGCTGCGCGCTCTGGCCGTCTGCATCGAGCACACTAAGGCCGAAATCGCCGCCCTGAAGCCCAGAGAAGCCGACGATGACCGCCTGATCGCCGTAACCTTCGAACTGGACGCCATCGTATCGTCCACCGAACGGGCCACCGAACAGATTCTAGAAGCCTCGGAAAAGATCGAATCCATCGCCAAGGAAATTCAAGCCCATGCCGCCGATGGCTATGTCAGCCGTCTGGTGGAAGATATCGGCGAAACCGTGTCGAGCATCTTCGAGGCCTGTAACTTCCAAGACATCACCGGCCAACGCATCACCAAGGTGGTCAAGACCTTGAAATATGTGGAAGACCGCATCAACGCCATGATCGAAATCTGGGGTAAGGAAAACATCGCCGATGTGTCTCCGAAGATTTTCGAGGAACATCGCGACGACGATTCCAAATTGCTCAACGGCCCACAGCTGGAAAACAAGGGAATCAGTCAGGCAGAGATCGACAACCTGTTCGGCTAGCAATTATTCTGCAAATAGAAATCAGGTATTCGCCTACTTTCTATTCACCTCGATACTAAACAAGGCCCTCGCCCGTCGGGGGCCTTGTCGTTTTCCCCGATCATGCTTGACGCGCAGCCCCCACTGCCCCACAGTCCCGCCGCGTCAGACGGCCGGACGGTCGCCCTGCGGGTTTCCCGTGGGGAGGAAAGTCCGGGCTCCACGGAAACACGGTGCCGGATAACGTCCGGCGGGGGCGACCCTAGGGAAAGTGCCACAGAAAGCAAACCGCCTGTTCCTCTTCGGAGCAGCAGGTAAGGGTGAAAGGGTGCGGTAAGAGCGCACCGCGCGACCGGCAACGGAAGCGGCACGGTAAACCCCACCGGGAGCAAGACCAAATAGGGGCGGCATGCTTCCTCTTCGGAGGGACGAAACGCGTTTCCGCGTAGCCGCCCGGGTCGGTCGCGAGAGGCGTTCGGTAACGAACGTCCCAGATGAATGGCCGTCTATCCTTGAGTTCATGGGAAACCATGGGACAGGGGGGACAGAACCCGGCTTACAGGCCGTCTGACGCATTTTCCCATTCTCCTCTCTTGCACGAGACAACACCGAGCGAAGGCAATGTTCTTGGTTCATACCGTGAACATCGAATTACGCCATTCATATGCCATTCGTAAAACATTCGGCAGAATCAATGAATTGCATCAATTTCCTCGAGTACTTTAGTAAAAAGCTATCGACATTATGAACAACCAGCACTTCCCAAAGTTTTACTATCCGATTCCATTGACGCCCATGATTTCCCATGTTATCCCATTATGACCCATCGTGCGGCGCCAGGGGCGTAGTGTGTCGAGATGGGTGTTTCGGACACAACTAGGCAAGGCGGACGAGGGTGGCGTTATTTCTTTCCACATTCGTCAATCGGATCGACAAGAAGGGCCGCACCTCGGTTCCGGCAACCTTCCGGGCTGCCTTGTCGGCCAGCGCCTTCCAGGGAATCGTCGCCTACCGATCCTTCACCAGCGCCTGTATCGAAGGCTGCGGTATGGACTTCATGGAGCGGCTGTCCGATAGCGCCCAGAATTTCGACGCCTTCAGTGACGAACAGGAAAACCTTGCCGCCCTGATTTTCGCCGACGCCCGTCAGCTGGCCTGGGACCCCGAGGGCCGCATCAATCTGCCCGAAGACATCTTGGCCCATGCCGGAATCACCGAGACCGTCGCCTTTGTCGGCAAGGGTCAGACCTTTCAGATCTGGCAGCCCGACGCCTATAAGGCGGTGGAAGCTGATATCCGCGCCCGCGCCATCACCTCTCGCCCCACCTTGCCGCTGCGCCCCAAGCCCTTGGCAGGAGGTGGATCATGATCCCCTCCCCCCATATCCCCGTCTTGTTGACCGAAGTGGTCGAGGCCCTGGTGCCTCGCGATGGCGCCACCTATGTGGACGGCACGTTCGGAGCAGGGGGCTACAGCTCGGCCATCCTTGATGCCGCGAACTGCTCGGTCTGGGGAATCGACCGCGATCCCCATGCCGTGGCTCGTGGCCGGGAAATGGAAACTCAGCGCGGTAGCAGCTTTGCCATGATCGAGGGCCGCTTTGGCCAAATGGCGGAGCTTCTGCGTGACCGCAGTGTCAACCAAGTAGACGGCGTCGTTTTGGACATCGGCGTATCTTCCATGCAGATCGACGAAGCCGAACGCGGCTTCTCCTTCGCCAAGGACGGCCCGCTGGATATGCGCATGGAGCAATCTGGCCCCAGCGCCGCCGATCTGGTCAACTTCACCGAAGAAGAGGCCCTGGCCAATCTCATTTTCCGCTATGGGGAAGAGCGCCTGTCGCGCCGGGTCGCCAAAGCCATCGTGACCACCCGCAAGGACAAGAAGTTCGAGCGGACATCCGAACTGGCCGCCGTGATCCGCCGCGTTGTGCCAAAGCATGCCGACGGCATTGATCCGGCAACCCGGACCTTCCAGGCGCTGCGCATCGCCGTCAACGACGAGTTGGGCGAGTTGGAGCGCGGCCTTGTCGCCGCCGAAGAAATGCTGGCTCCCGGCGGCCGTCTGGTGGTGGTGACCTTCCATTCGCTGGAAGACCGGGTGGTGAAAGATTTCATGCGCGACCGCAGCGGCGAAGCCGCCCGTCCGTCCCGCCACCTGCCCCAAGCCGTCAGCGGTCCGTCCGCCAGCTTCACCTTGGTGCAGCGCCGCCCGGTCAAGGCCGGAACCGACGAGACCCAGCGCAATCCCCGCTCCCGCTCGGCCAAGCTGCGCGCCGCCATTCGCACCGAAGCCCCCAGCTGGGGGAGCTCGTCATGAAGCGCGGTCTGCTCGGCACCATTTTGTGGACAGTCCTCGCCGCCTGTATCGGTATCGGCTTGTTCTTCGTCAAGCATGAGGTCAAGGACCAGGAGCGTCGGTTGCACTCATTGAACGCCGAAATCCAGCGCAACCAGGAAACCATCCACGTTTTGCGCGCCGAGTGGAGCTATCTCAACGATCCCTCTCGGCTGCGCGTCCTGGCTGAAAAATATCTGGGCATGCATCAGGTCAAAGCCACCGAAGTCGCAACCTTGGACTCCGTCTTGCGCAACGGTTTACCGCCGTCGACCATGCTGGCCGCCGCCTCGCCCCCCCGCCCGGCGCCTCATCCCCTGCCCGCCCCGGCCCTGAAGCCCATGGACCCAGCGCCCAAGCAGCAGATCAAACTGGCGGAGACTCCGTCCAGCCCGCGACCGATGGAGTCCGGCAAACAGCCGCCGCCCAAGCCGCAACAGCCCAAACCCGGCGGCACCACCGTCGCCAATAGCGAGACTCCTCCGTCCTCTGAAGTCGCCACGCCCATTGCAGTCCGCCCCCCCGCCACAGGGGGGAGGATAATTGTGGTCAAATCACCGGCCTTAGCCCAGAGCAATGGGGAAGGCCGATGAGTCTGTTTCCCGCCAAGCGCCATCAGCCGGGCTTTCACGCTGGCGACGATCTTCAAGCCGGAGCCGCACTCCGGCTTGACGGCGTCCGCATGCAAGCCATCGAGACCGGACGGTCCCGTCTGGTGATGACCTCGCTGATCTTCATGCTGGCCTTCGGCGCCATCGGCATTCGCATGATCGACGTATCGCTGCTGGACCGCCAGCCAAGCCGCCAAGCCGCCATCCCCCAGGCCCACACCGATGGTTTGGAGATGGAGCGCGCCGATATCAGCGACCGCTCCGGCGTGTTGCTGGCCTCATCCTTGCCCACCATGTCCCTGTTCGCCAAACCCGAAGACTTGAAACTCGCCAAGGTGGATATCGACGGCGCGGCGGCGCAACTGGTTGCCATTTTGCCCGATCTCGACCTGGAAGAGACCATCGAGCACCTGTCCTCGTCACGCCAGTTCGTCTATCTGAAGCGCAATCTGACCCCTCGCCAGCAATACGACGTCAACGCCCTGGGCATTCCCGGCTTGCAGTTTCAAAAAGGCGAGCACCGCATCTATCCCCACGGCAATCTCTTATCCCATGTGGTCGGCCTGACCGATGTGGACAACAAGGGCGTCGCCGGAATCGAAAAGCGCTTCGAGAACGCCATCAAGGAAAGCCGCGAGCCGCTCGGCCTCGCCATCGACATCCGGGTTCAGACCATCGTCCGCAATGAACTGGCCCGCGCCGTTCAGGAGTTCTCGGCGGTGGGCGGCACCGGCATGATTATGGATGTGCAGACCGGCGAATTGCTGGCCATGGTCAGCCTCCCCGACTTCGACCCCAATGATCCGCCCCCCGCCACAGACCCCGTCATGTTCAACCGCGCTACCAAGGGCGCTTATGAAATGGGAAGCACCTTCAAGCTGTTCAACACCGCCATGGCGCTGGATTCCGGGCGAATCAACTTCAATTCAAGTTTCGACGCCACCAAGCCGCTGGTCTTCGCCGGACACACCATCCACGACGACCATGCGCTGAACCGTTGGCTGACCGTGCCGGAAATCCTGGTTCACTCGTCCAATATCGGTTCAGCCCGCATGGCGCTGGATGTGGGAACCGAGGGACAACAGGCTTTCATGGCACGGATCGGGATGTTGAATCCACCCGCCGTGGAGCTGCCGGAAGTGGGCGCCCCCATGGTTCCCAATCCCTGGCGCGAGATCAACACCATTACCATCGCCTTCGGCCACGGCCTCTCGGTGACGCCTCTACAATTGCTGAGTGGCGTCGCCACCTTGGTCAATGGCGGCGAGTACCATCAGCCGACCCTGCTGGCCCGCGCCCCCGACGAGAAATCCGCCAGCATCCGCATCATCAAGCCGAAAACATCCGAGCAGATGCGCTTGCTGATGCGCATGGTGGTGACCGAAGGGACCGGCAAAAAAGCCGATGTCCCCGGTTATGATGTGGGCGGGAAGACCGGTACCGCCGAAAAGGCGGGTCATGGCGGGTATCGCAAGAAGGCGGTTCTGTCCTCCTTCGTCGCCGCCTTCCCCATGGATGCGCCGCGCTACGCCGTTCTCATCATGATCGACGAGCCCCAGGCCACCAAGGAAACCTACGGCTTCATTACGGCGGGCTGGACAGCCGCACCTGTGGTCGGACGGGTGATCGCCCAGATCGCTCCTTTATTGGGGTTGATGCCCAAGACTCTGGCCCCGGTGCAATCCGTGGCCGGAAAGAAATTTGTCCCCTCCGTCAGGAGCAAAGAAGTTGCGGCGGTTGAGTGAGATCATGGGAGCAGCGCTCGCACAAGACGTGGATATCGTCGGCCTTACCGCCGATTCCCGCGCCGTCGCGCCCGGCTTCCTGTTCGCCGCCCTGGTGGGAACCAAGGCCGACGGCCGCATCTTCGTGCCCGCCGCCATCGCCAACGGAGCCGCCGCCATCTTGGCTCCCGAAGGATCGAATCTGGATCTACCGCCCGGTATCGTCTTGATCTCCGATTCCAATCCACGCCGCCGTTTCGCCCTGATGGCCGCCGCCTTCCACCGCACCCAGCCCGAAACCATGGTCGCGGTCACCGGCACCAACGGCAAGACCTCCACCGCCATGTTCTATGGCCAGATCATGGACGCGCTGGGCAACCGGGCCTGCGCCATGGGCACCATGGGCATCATGGCCAAGGGCTGGGATAATACGGGCGGCTTGACCACTCCCGACCCGGTCGCCTTGCACGAATCCTTGGCCCGGCTGGCGGAATTCGGCATCACCCATGGCTGTATGGAAGCATCCAGCCATGGCTTGGACCAGCACCGCCTGGACGGAGTCCGGCTGAAAGCCGCCGCCTTCACCAATCTGACGCGGGACCATCTGGACTATCACCAGGACATGGAGTCCTACGCCAAGGCCAAGCTGCGGCTGTTCACCGAAGTCCTGACCAGGGGCGGCATCGCAATCATCAACATGGATGCCGACCCATCCCAAAGCTTTGCCAAAGCCGCCGCCGAGCATGGCT
>JAYTWE010000069.1:0-2181 GCA_043744055.1 Magnetospirillum sp. | reverse complement strand
CGGCACCGGCACCACCGGCGCCGTGGCCAAGAAGCTGGGCCGCAACTTCATCGGCTGCGAACGCGATCTTGAATACATCGCCGTCGCCAAGGAACGTATTGCAAAGGTAATCCCCGTGGCTGACCCCTCCGTCTTGATGTCCATCTCCAAGCGGTCCGAGCCGCGCATTCCCTTCGGCTCGGTGCTGGAACGCGGTCTGCTCACCCCTGGCGACTTCTTGTTCGGCGGCACCCGCCACGACAAAGTGGCCAAGGTACGGGCCGATGGCACCTTGATTACCGACATCCATCGCGGCTCCATTCATAAGGTCGGAGCCCTGGTCCAAGGCGCCCCCGCCTGCAATGGCTGGACCTTCTGGCACTTCATGGCGGGACAAGACGAATTCATGCCCATCGACGTGCTGCGCCAGAAAATCCGGGCCGAACTGCATTGATCCGGCCCGCCGCCATTGTGCCCGCCGCCATTGTGATCACAGCTCTGCTGAGTTCATCTGTGGCCATGGCGGGATCTTGCGTGCAACAAGGCGACGGATTGCGCTGCTTTGATGGGATGGAGACTTTGGTCTTCCAAGGCATCCTCACCGGCTCCCATCGCTCGGGCGAGACCATGACCCTGCAAAGCGATGGCCAAGGCAACACCTACGGCATGATCGGCTCGGAAAAGCTGATGATTATCCGCTCGGGAGGCATGGGGGCAGCCAAGCTGGGCAATCGCCGCATGGTCTGCGTTGAAGGTGGACCGGGCGTCACGGTGTGTAAGTAGCCCCGTCCCTGATCTACGTCTTCGAACGCCCCCGAGGGCGGAACCGCCGCCGGTCGGTGGCGGGCGGCTTGGGCAGCTTGCTCCGCGCCGCGCGAAAGGCGTCCAGCATACGCTGGAAGGTGGCGTCCAATTCCGCAGCGATTTGAGGACGATCTTCCAAACGACTGAGCAACAGCCCCGCCGCCTCGATGGTGGACAAGCTGTCGGCACGGGGTTCTGTGCGCACCCGGCCATAACGAGACGGGCGCTTTGGCCCCAAGATCACCCGCTTGCACTTCAAGACCCAGGGATTGCGCCACCACAGCGCCTTAGCCTGACTCCAAGTGCCGTCCAAGACGATGATACCTTCGATTCCGTCCAAGGCCTTGGCTTGATCGGGACAGGCCACTCCCTTGGCGGTCAGCGCCACCACTTCTTGATCGGGAGCCTGGGCGTCGGCATTGGCCGAGCCCAGATACAAGACCGCCCATCGCTGCGGATCGGCCGGACGCCCCAGCGCCTTGGCGAGGCTGGGCCAAGACAGCCCAACCTTCATAACCGCATTGGTGAAATGTAAGGTCAGCAGCCGAGCAGTGCCCAGGGTCTTGTCTTGCTCCTGCGGATGCTGGAGCACCAGCAGAGCGATACGGTTGGTGATGGGAACCACGCCGTCACAAACGCACAGCGCTGCTGGCTTCAGGCAGGACGGGCAATCGCAAGGCTCGGCCGGAAGAGATTCTGGCGGGGCGGCTTCGGACAGGGGCTCTGATATATCGGACATGGCCGACTTGTAGCCCGAGCGGTACGAAAAACGCAACGCTTCGCTTGATTTTTCACAGCGGCAGGAGCAAGCACTCCTTATGTCCATCGTCACACCCGCCGAACTTCTCGCCCTGTTGTCCCGCGACCAGCGGCTGATGGGGCTCGACCTGGGGACCAAGACCATCGGCCTTGCCCTGTCCGATGTCAGCCGCACCATCGCCACCCCTTTCGATACGATCCGCCGCGCCAAATTCACCAAGGACGCCACTGACTTGCTGGCCATGGTGGATAAGCAGGGCGTCGGCGGGTTGGTTCTGGGTCTGCCGGTGGAGATGGACGGCAATGAAGGAGCGCGCTGTCAATCAGCACGGGCCTTCGCCACCAATCTGCTGAAGATCAGGGACATTCCCATTGCCTTTTGGGACGAGAGGCTGTCCACCAGCGCCGTCACCCGCACCCTGCTGGAAGCGGATTCGTCACGCAAGCGACGAGCCGAAGTGGTGGACAAGATGGCCGCCGCCTATATCCTTCAAGGTCTTCTCGACAGCTCCGCACGGCTGGTGACTTGACCCCCGACCACTTGATCTTTGTCAGATCGCCAACCCTAAGAATCGGATTAGAATGCCGGACCATTTGGGAGAGTATCCAATGATCCGCCGCCTTGCCGTTCTCATCTGC
>JAYTWE010000068.1:0-4166 GCA_043744055.1 Magnetospirillum sp. | reverse complement strand
AGGCCTCCGGCGGCTGAGCAACCGCCAGCACGGTGGTGGTGGTCATCAGCAGGGCATCCAAGGCCAAAGCAGCCCAGTCCAACAAAGGCTGCCAGCACTGAACCTGGCGGGCCACCAGATCACTGGGATGTTCGGCGCGATAGCACAGCAAATCGGTCCCGGCATATCGCATCAATTCAGCACTGACATGCGCCCGGCTGGGTCCAACCCGATCCAGCGCCGTGCTGGCAAGTTGCGTCAGCGGCATGGAGGCCGGACTTACCATCTCCCCCTGGCACTCCCACTCCCCGGCAATCGCCTCGGCCAGGGCCTGGCTTGGCAGGATGAGAGGGCGTGCTGCCGGTGTCTTGATGGGTTTTGCGTCCAGACGGACCATAAACCCATCCTCTGTCGCGACGACTTCGGCTTGCTGGTAGAAACGCTTGAAGGTCTTGGCCAAGAAAATGCCCTTTATTGTCAGCGACGACTTTTGGCGAGAATGCGGCAAGATGCCGAATCAGGCGATAGCTTGACCACCGAACCCTCACGCGCCAAGGATGGCGCCGATAGCATGCCCCGGATTCGGGTCCAGGCCCCTCCCTTGGCGGCAAAGGCCATATCCAGGCCTTCGGTCCTGAGATCGACGGAACCACTCCCCACAAAGGCAGTGTGACTGGTCTCCACCACAAGGCCATTGCGGTCGGCGGCGATACTCCCCCCCTTCGCCGCCAAGCGAAGAGAGGCGCAACGAAGCCGGGAACGATCCAACTCGGCCCCTGTCGGGTCCAGGGCAGACATCAGACGAGGCGTCAGATCACCGCCCACCTTGCTCAAACCCGCATTGGATAGACTGGCGTTAAGGCTGCCTTCCAAACTTCCAGCCATGGCCCTGGCGCTGGCGCCAGTCATCTTCGCCTCAAGTGTGAAATCCCCCAAGCCGTCATCCACACCCATTTCGCCGCCCAGCCGGGTCAAATCCAAACCGCTTCCCGCCAGCTTCGCTGTGAAACCTGGGGTTCTGAGCGAGTTGTCCAGCACAATATCACCCTTGACGACCCCTTCGCCGATCTGTGCCTGTATCCCGCCGAGCGTAAGCTTTCCACTGGCTAGGGTTATCTCGACCACCGCCTCGGATAGAACCGCCGCCCCGAGATGGAGTTTCGCCGCTCCCAGGGAAAGATTAAGGTCGAAGGCCTTCAGCCATTCCAAAGGCAATGGAGCCAAAGATAAAATACGTCCGTCATGAACGGGAATGGCCGGGCGCTGCGGCGAAGAGCGCGCCGTTTCGGCGGCCCTCGACTGCGGCAAACTCAGTTCGGACGGAACAAAGACATTGGCAACCAACCGACCGAACAGCCGGGGGCGAGGCGTATGAACCAAGGCCAGTTCACCACTGAAATCGCTTTTTCCCAGCGAGCTCTTGATTCCTGTCAGCCGCCATCCATTGTCAATATCGTTGAGTCGGGCGGAAAGCTTTAACGGCCCGCCATTGGGCAGGTCCACCGCCATCAAACGACTGAGTCCGGCCAGTCCGTCTGACTCGACCATCACCGCCAGATCAAAGCCCCCCATGGGAGACAGAGTCTTGATCGCCCCCTTCAGCCCGACCAGCACATTGTCGCGCTTGCCAAAGATAGCGTCGATCTCGGTCAGGCCGCCTTCGGATAGTTTGGCGGATATCTTGTAAGGCCCAATGGCCGAAGGCGACTTGTCAGCTGATATCATGCCCGCACGAATCAGCATGTCCGCCAGCTCGTCTCCCTGAGCCTTGATCTCCAGATCAACACCCCTGCCCTGCAGCGGTTCGGCCACATGGCCGCGCGCCACCACAACAGCGCCGCTGACCTCTCCCTTCAACTGGATCGGATAGGGCTTCTTGCCTGAGAGGAGGGCGGAAGCGGAGCCGACCACACCGGCCAAACGAAAATCCGTCCCATTGCGCCGCCCTTCAATCTGAAGGCTGAGGGGGCCTCCCGCCACGCTCTCCGGCTGGATGCGGGCATGCGTCATGGTCATGCTGGAATCAGAATTGGCGGAAACATCCCGCCAAATGATGGTGCCGTCTTCAATTTGGACCGAGGTTATGGCCAGCGAGGTGGCGGGAACCTTCTCCCCTCCACGATCAAGATCCAGCCCCCCGACGGGATGAGGTAGACTTCCAAGCCGGAACATGGGGCGGATCAAAACCGCACGCTCGACCTGGATCATCCGAAACACCAGGGGGAGAAGCGCCACTTGCGCCTCGATGCGATCAACAAACAACAGAGCCGGACCACCGGGCTTTGCCGAGAGGGTGAGCCCGGTAAAGCTTACCTGCGGCGACAAGCCAAGCTTGATCTTGGTCGGCCCGGTGAAACTCAGCTCCAGACCGGTGGCATCTCGCATCCGATCCGCCAGAAATGCCTGATATTTCTTACTGTCCAACGCTTTTGAGGCGGCGATCAACGCCACAACCACCACCAGGGCGACCGTGGTGAGAATCTTCAATACCGTAGCAAATTTCATCACCGCTCTCCGGTGACGGCATCAAGCACTTCGGTGAGATTATCGAATGTATCCAACACCACCTGTGCCCCTGCCTTGTTCAATTCATCGAGCGAATGATAGCCCCACGAAACCCCGACCGCGCCAGTCCGGGCGGCGGTGGCCATAGCCATGTCATAAGAGGTATCGCCGATCATGACAATGTCGCAAAAGTCCAAGCCGCAATCGGCGGCGGCCCGCTTCAGCATGGAAGGATCTGGCTTGCTGGGATTATCATCTGCGGTCTGGATGGTAACAAAGCGGCCATGAAGGTCATAAGCATCCAATAAGGATTCGACACCTCGTCGTGACTTGCCGGTGGCGAGCCCCAGCAGCCATCCATCCGCTTCCAACACATCCAGCGCCTCTTTCACGCCGGGAAACAGCGGCTCCATGCTGTCAGGCAGCAGCCGCATGGCCCGGAAGGCCTCCTTGTAGGATTCCGCCATGGCCCGATGAATCGTCGGCGGCGCCCAAGGCAGCAAAACGCTACAGGCTTCCACCAGGGACAGCCCGATAATTCGGCGGACCTGATCGGGTCGCGGCATGCCCAAGTTCATGCTGGTCCAGGCCGAGGTCATGGCCGAGACGATATTGTGCTGGCTATCGACAAGGGTGCCGTCCACATCAAAGACGGCAAGGCGCATTCGCGTCATGGCTTCCCTAATATCATTGCCAAACCAGAGTACAGTATCGGCGGCGTCCCACCAACCGCCGGAATGCTACTCTTCCTCGAATGCCTCGAACGGCCGACCGGCATCTGATTCGGTAAAGCCGAAGAAAGAGAAGCTGGACTTGATGTGAAGAGGAAGCGGGGCCAGAACTTCCAGAATCTTCCCCGTCCGAGGATGCGGCAAACGAACAGCGCGCGCATGGAGGTGAAGCTTGCGCGACACCCCGGTTCCCTCGATCAGGGCGTCCTTCCCGCCATATTTGCCATCTCCCATAATGGGAGTCCCCAGCAAAACGCAATGGACACGAAGCTGATGGGTGCGCCCGGTCCGGGGCTCCATCTCCAGCCAAGCCGCGCGCCTTAAGGCATTATCCACCACCCTGAAATAGGTGACGGCGTGCTTACCATCGTCTTCGTCCACCGCGACTTTTTCAGCACCTTTACCGCCCAGCTTGGACAGGGGGGCGTCAATCCGGCCCTGACGATGGGACGGCAATCCCGCCACCAGCGCCCAATAGCATTTGCGAGTCGCCCGGCTTTTGAAACTGGCGGCCAGCTTGGCAGTCGCCGAGGCGGTGCGCCCCAGCAACAAGACGCCCGATGTATCCTTATCCAGACGATGGACCAGACGAGGCCGCTCAGTGCCATCAAAGCGCAAGGCATCCAACATGGCATCCAAATGATTGTCGGCCATGCCGGTCCCGCCCTGAACCGCCAATCCCGGCGGCTTGTTGAGCGCAATGACGTCGTCATCCATATACAAGATGGCGTCTTTCAACATGCGGGCCGTCTTCTCATCCACCTCGACCGGCTTGGGAAGCACGGGGGCTGGAGGAGCCTCGGATAGGGGGGGGATACGGATGGACTGCCCGGCATCAAGCCGCTGGTTGGACTTAGCGCGCTTGCCGTCGATACGGATATTGCCGGAACGCAGCAATTTCTCCAACAGGCCGTGGCCGATGGTCGGGAAGTGGCGCTTGAACCAGCGGTC